>CAZJVK010000001.1:0-22117 GCA_964549725.1 uncultured Candidatus Saccharibacteria bacterium
ATATACGTATCTTGGTCTCTCGAACCGAGCACTAGCTTACTCCCCTATGGGGATATAACTTTCTCGAACTATTTTCAAAATATGAGGCCTCTCGGTCTCCCGAAAGGCTCACTAGCCTGCTCCGCGCACTGGACGATGTTAGAACCTGTTTGTTGGAGGGAAAGTCGATGTTTGCCTTCAGTGTATGATATCAAGTTCTCCGAGGCAGGCGAAATAGCGGCTTTTTATGTCCGAAAACTCACCACGATTTCCATACTCCTCAAGCATTATGCCTATGTTGTCCAAGCAAATACCCTGCAATATGCTAAAAATACCAAGCACTTTTGAGTGCTCGTAAATGGGGCCAAATGGCAGAAAAGGAGCTCTCAACCCATCTTTTCTCAAGTATCTTTTGCAGTAGTACTTTCTGGCTCCAAAAGCAGAACCGTGCAGTGTTTTGTCCAACTCATTTACGAAAGCGGTTCCTGTCCCAAACTTGGCATCTATCTTCTTGGAAAGCTCTGACTCGCGGAAATGCTTTCTGAAGTCCGCTTCTGTTTGATAAGTATCTGTATCCTCATCAATATACTTTTCCCTAATGTTCGGGTCCGCCTGCAAAGCAGTCAACATCCTACTTGACCGAACCATACTGGCGCAAATAGAGTAGCAGGTCCCGTACAAGCCCTTAACTGCAAGAAGATGAGTTGCTTGTAAGTCAATAACCAACCTATTGGCTATCAATAAGTATCCATCTAAAAACAAATCCTTATGATTTCTCTCCCAAATAGATTTTGCGACCTCAGTTGCGTCTTTTAGTAATGCGAAGTGTTTCTTGTACAGATGAACGCTTCGTCGTTGCTCTATAGATGTAAGTATTCTAATAACCATTATTTGTACCGTTGCATAATTACATAACTACACTATTTTTCCAAAACTAATTGTTTGATTTCATCCAATAAAGCTACAGCTTTTTTATCAAGGGGAGGAGGGGTACCAACCCCTTGGTTTTTGGCAAGTTCGTCGTAGGTGGTAAGCCCATCAGGTAGCAAATCGCTCCCGAAGACCTCAATTATTCCATCCACCACAACTTCGGCGTGGTGTGTTTCCCATCCTTGAGATTGCAGATGTAGTTTGAGCTCCTCCACCAAGTCATCAATTTGTTGTTTTTTGTTTGTCATCGTTTTTTATACATTTCTCGGAACTCATCTTTTTTGGTAAGAGGGTGAACCTTACAATCATCATCCTGACAATTCATAAGTAGGCATTTCGCACAAAGCGGGTCTGTGCATTCACATTTCTTTTTGCCCTCCAAAACAATATCTGCGAGTTTTAGGTTATTAGAAATGAACATTTTCACCTTCCCGTCTTTCTCGGGAGTAGTGCGGATGGTGGCTACAACTTTCTGGTCTTCGTTCAAAATCTCAATATCAATATATTCATTGCCTCCCTTGCCTAACTTTTTGCTTTGCCGTTCGCTGTTTATATTTGCGTATAATTTCATAGTTTATGCTATTGCAGAATAGACCCTTTGTTTGAGGGAGTGGATAAAACCGTATAGTCCCTCGGGGTATTTTTCTTGTATCGCTTCTTTTTTGGTGTTCATATTCGGGAGAGTAAATACCTGTGCCGAGAGGTTTTCTTCACCGCCGTATTTGTACTTTTCCATAATTTCGCGGATTGCTTCGCCTATAATCTCGCCGTACTGGTCAATGCTTTGCGCATTCTGCCTCATAAAATGCTTTACGCGGTCCTCACGGGTCAAAAGAGGCACATTGAAAGCAATGTGGGCGATAATGTCAAAAGTGTCTATATCCTCAAGATTCTCAATTGACCTAATGAGAGAGATATTCACGCGTTTTGCTTCAAGGTCAGAAATAAACTGCTCGCGTTTATCAGGGTTAATCCAAATAACCCGCAGTTCGTCCGATGAATGGATTGACTTCTCAATTTTGTCTTTTGAGTACTTGCGGTACTCGGCGTACGACAGCTTGATGCCGTCAAACTCAACCTCAATTTCCTCGTCAATCGTTACCTCAATTCCTTTAATAATGATTTTCTTCGGTACGGATTTCCATGACTTCAATCGGAACTCGTATGGCGTTTCTTCTTCGGAGGCGTGCGGCTTGAGTTTCTTACTCACTTTCTTATAGCCAGCGTGTTCTATGTTCACCTTCACACTATCGTTTGAGGGCAAGCCAAACATCTTGAATACCCCATCGTCATTAGTTTTGCCAAGTTTTTCCCAGCGTCCAAGCTTTACCCTTACAATCGCGCCCGCAACTGGCGTTTCTTGCTTATTGTCCACCACAATGCCCATTACGAGCTTATCAAATGGCGGGATTGGTTTTTCTGGCGGTTGTCCGTTTGTTCCCCCATTCTTTGTTTCTGGGATGTCCCACTCGTCAATCAAGCGCGTGGCATTTGTGAAATCTATAATTCTGAAAAACCCTTTACCCTCAAAGAGACGGGAGCCACGCCCGATGATTTGTTTGAAAAGCACTCGGGAGGCAACGGGGCGCATAAAGACGATGTTTTGAATATGCGGAATGTCCACGCCCGTTGAAAGAAGGTCAACGGTTGTTGCAACAACTGGCATCGGGCGTTCCTTGTCGCGGAAACTGGTCAAATCGTCCTTGTCTTCTGAAACCACTCGGGAAGCATATTCCTCATTGCCCTTAAGCTCGTTAAGTTTGTCTTTTACCGCCTGCGCGTGAGCCATATCCACGCAAAACACAATCGTCTTGCCGTAGGGGTCAGTTTTATCAAGCACCTCAATAACTTTCTGTGAGAGCAGGTCTATTTGGTCTGGAACTGTTACGCCTCCAGCTCGTTCGTATTCTGACGGTTCGTAAAAATCCTTGACCTCCTCGGGCTCAATTTCATCGTCATAGATAACTTCTTCTGCCGTAGATACATCCAACCCTTCGCGGTAGAGATTGGTTGTGATTTTGTAGATTTTATATGGCACAAGATAGCCATCCTCAATGGCTTGCCCAAGCGAGTATTCAAACACTGGTTCTCCGAAGTATTCATACACGTTAATGTTGTCTTTACGCTCTGGTGTAGCGGTCATTCCGAGATGCTTTGCGTTATGGAAATGGTCAAGAACAACACCCCAATCGCCAAATCGGGAGCGGTGGCACTCATCAATGATAATGAGGTCAAAAAAATCTGCAGGTATTTGTTTATAAAGGTCATTTGCAAATAGGGTTTGATAGGTTGAAAAGTAAATATCTCGGTGCTTGTTGAAATTGCCGCCCTCTATCTTGCATCGCGCCTCTCCGAAGGGTTCAAAGTCCCTACCATATGCGTCGTCGCGGAGGATAATCCTGTCGCAAAGAAAAAGAACGCGATGAATTGTTTTTGATTTTACGAGTTTCCAAACAATCTGGAACGCGGCGTATGTCTTGCCCGTGCCAGTTGCCATTGTAAGAAGCGCCACCTGCTTGCCGTTCGCGAATGCCTCAATCGTGTTTTTGATTGCCGACTCTTGATAGGAGCGAGGTTTTTTTGAAACTGCGAAATGAAGCGGGTATGTGAGCGCGTCCAGTTTCTTATCGCCAAGTCCTCGCCATTCAAGGTATGCCTGATACATATTCTCGGGCGACAAGTAGTCAGACACCTCTTCCGTTTTTTGCGTACAGCGGTCGTGAAGTATTGTCGTTTTGCCATTCGAAATGTATGCGAATGGAACGTTGAGGCGCTTGGCGTAATCCTGCGCTTGCCCCAAGTACTTCATTGGGTCTTTGTCTTCTGCTTTTGCCTCAAGTACCGCAAGAATAACGTTTTTGTAAGTCAGCACATAATCGGCAAATCTTGCCGTCTTGAGACGCTTGAACTCCTCACCCTCAACAAAAAAACGGTCTTCAGTAATGGGGAATTGGCGGGAGAGATATTTTTCTTCCCATCCGCATTTGTGTATTTTAGGGTCTATCAACTTGACCCGTGTATCGTCTTCTGAATATGGCATATGACTATAATTTTCCTTGAAATGCGTGATTTAGCGCGGATTGAAATAGTTGTTTGGAGAGAACACCGTTACGCGCCAATAGATGTTTTAGCTTTTCTATCTTTTCCAAGGTGGAAATCACCCTTCGCTGTTCTATAATTTTGGGAATTTCAACCACAACTCCGTTGATTTTGTATAGCGGGATAGTTACGTTGGCGGCCCCCCGCATCAAGGACACTAATAATTCATTTTTATAAAAAGAAAGATAATAATATAAATATTTGGTCAGTATTCTCTTTTTATCCTTCGGTATCAAGGCCACTAAAATATTAGCAAGTGCGAACTTCCCTTTTTCGTAATGAATTCTGTGCAATGATGCATGGCCGTGTCCCGTTGACGAAACAAGAGGAATGCAGACCGCCTCTTCGTTAAGCTGGTAATCGTTCGCCGACTTTCTTTTCTCTGCTGTAACTACAAATGTAAATTTTCCCTTGGGAGTTTTCAGTGTTGGAAACTGTCCCTTGACTACATTGCACACATCGTCAATTTTTTTATGGTCAGAGCTATTCTTCAGTTTCTCAAAATCTTTCTTGCATACAGATTCAAAAAGGTTATCTGCTATACTAATTTCTGACTCAGTCTTTTCTTGTAGTGAGTAGAATCTATCTAATCTATCGACAATGCGTTTTTGTGTAGCAAGGTCTGGTTTGCCGTTTTTGAATGGAATTGCTATTTTAATTTTTTTTATCGCCTTAAGATTTAAGGACGGATAAGAAACATTTGGAACATACTTTTTCATATCAACACCGAGCATAAAGAAGTAGATGTAGGTAGGTTCAATGTTTTCTTTCGGTGAAAGTGCCGCCAAATGACTTACTATATACATATCTACACCCAACAACGCCCTACTGTTTGTCAAAATCGCCGCTCCACTTTTTGGAAAAATAGTGGTGCCTGCTTTCGCCTTAACTAAACGCAAATTATTTACTTCTTTTGGGTTTATTTTATCCCTCGTTGAATTAAGTAAGCGATTTTGTTTAGTTGCTAAATCGCTAACTCGTACAAAAAGCAGACCATCTGAAGAAAAGTGGGTTTTGGACTGTGGTGCGCTTGAACCAGCAAACACATCACAAACATCTTCAAGTTTTACTTTTTCCCACTTCATAATTATTTTTTGAGAATCTCCTTGAGCGATATAGTGACCTCATCTATTTCTCGCTGATTTTTCTCAATTTTTTTGAGTATTTTTTCGGGGGACAACAAGATACCGCCATCACTTACATTCGGATTCTTTGGAGAAATATCGTAGCCGCGCTCTTTGATTTCTCTAAATGGAACAACCCACGAGCTTTCAGATATTTCACGTTTCTTCCATTTCTTGAATATGTCCTCAAGGTGCTCGTCCTGAATATTCTTCTTCTTGGTAAACTTTCCGCCCACTTCGCCATACCAAATCTCTTTTGTTGAACCAGTTTTATCAAAAAAGATAAGGTTTGTTTTTACGCCTGCACCCATCTCCGTAAAAACACCTTGTGGAAGCGAAACAATGCTGTGTACGTTGCACTTCTCAAGTAATTCTTGGCGTATGCGTGCCATTGCACCACCACCGAACATGATGTTCCCCTCGGGCAACACAATGCCACATCTCCCGCCATTTTTCAGGTGGCGAATTATGTACTGTAATCCCATTGCCTCTGTTGAGGAGGTTTTTACGGGGTAGTTTTCTCCTATCCTTTTTTCCTCATCGCCACCAAAGGGAGGGTTTGTAAATATTACGTCGTATTTGTCGCTTTGGGGTACGTTGTGAACGTCTTCGTCAAGAGTGTTGGTTCTTATCAGATTTGGCACAAGGATATGGTGTAAAATCATATTCATATTACCAATCAAAAACGGTAGTGGTTTCTTTTCTTTTCCGTAAAAAGTTTTTGTTGTAAGCGTTTTCCACACGCGAACATCTTTTTTGGATTTTTCGTAGAGATATTTGAAGCCCTCGACAAGAAACCCGCCCGAACCAGTAAAAGGGTCAAATATAATTTCACCAAGTTTCGGATTTACAACTTTTATCATCATACGAATGACAGGGCGGGGCGTGTAAACCTCACCAGACCAACCGCCTTCACTTCCCATTGCTTGGAGGATTTCTTCATATACTTGCGAGAGTAGGTGCGTGTCTTGGAAGTGATGTTTCTCAATCCTGTCCAGTATCTCAACAATCTCAAGTAGAATATAGGGCGAGTACACCTTGTTATGGAGTTCGCGGAAAATCTCTGCTATCTTTTCTTTTTCTTTCGTGCCCTTGAGAGACTTGAGATAAGGGAAAAGTTTTTTGTTGATGAAGTGGATAAGTTCCTCTTTGTCCTTCCAGTCCTTCTTTGCCCACGATGACCACTGATATTCTTTCTTAATAACAGGTTTGTATATTTTGCCCTCTGCCTCCTCAAGGTCTTTGAGTTGACTCTCTACACCCTCAAAAACCCTCAAGAAAAGGAGCCACGAAAACTGTTCAATGTAGTCCTTTGCGCCGACACCATCATCTTTACGTAGAATATCGCAGACACGCTTTATGTCCGATTTTGTGAGCGCATCTTTTTGTGGTTTCTCTTTTTTCTTTTTTGTTCGCATATTACTTCTTCTCAATTACTTTAATAATACTTTCCTTGCTATACCCCAAGCAACTTTTCCATATGATTTTCTAAAGACGGTCTTCGTAGTTTTCTATGATTTCTTCCTCGGACATATTTTCTATTATATCCGCCTTATCCCTGTCTCCTCTTTCCAGCGCCTCATCAACTATTTCTTCTCTGACTTCTTTTGCTCGCTCCACCGCAATAGCCAGAAACACGAGAACCACTATGAATATGATGAAAAAAGTCATAAAAGCATTGATTTTTTACCTAATATTTGATAATAATATAATACAGCGGGTTTGTTGATTTTGCAAAACTTACCATTATTAAAATGACACCAAGGGAAAAAATCAAATATGTGAAAGACCAAATAAACGAACTGGCTGAAATCAGCTCGAAGGACAGTCCTTTGTATCTGCAGCTATATACGCTTACCGAATATGAATTACTGCAATATAGCTACCATTTCTTATGGCAACAAAAAAGCAAAGGAATTACTACAATAACACTACCAGCCGCTTAATACTTGAAAGGGGTGTTGAACACCCCTTTATTAACCATGCTTAAGATATGTGCTAATGTTTAGGTAGTACATAAACAAAATAAAAGTTTTCAGGGAAATATGGAATTTTAAAAAAGCTTTCTCTATAATATAAACAATGGTAAAAAAACAACCAACAGAAAAGCAGAAGAAATTACTTAAACTGATGTCAGAGAACATCAGCAAAAGGGGATTTACGAAAAGTGTTTATAAAATGATGATTGACGCTGGGTACGCGGAGTCAACAGCCAGAAGACAGGTGGGTATTACTCGTACTCCAGCAATAAGAGAGGGAGCGTCAAAGATAGTTAAAGCTATGGAAAAAGAGCGAGACAACGCGTTGGCAGCGATGAAAAGGGAACGTCCTAAGGCAATGTATAGAGATCTTGCTAACGCAACATATAAGTTAACTAAAAACATTCAGCTTCTGGGTGGAGGTGAAACCGCGCGTGAGAAGCATATAATAAAATGGCAAGAGTAATTATGATACCTTATAAACCGCGCAATTGGGCTAAAGAGTTTTATTCTACAACTATGAGGTGGATAGTACTTGTTTTACATCGCCGAGATTGAATTATACTCACCTAATAATCTCGCGTTTACTAATATAGTATGTAATCGCAATCAAATCCTTCGTCAATGTATAGGTACGCTTTCATTTTCTGCAAGGAGTTATGATACGGTAGAAACATTTCTCCTGTCTCTTTGTCTTTTTGCTTAAAAATATTTAAAAGCGACTCATAAATGACGTATTCTGGACACCTCTCTTCTTTGGCGGTATAGATTGCCATAAGCGCCCGATGAATTTCTTTTTTATATTTCCACATCGTTGTCCAGATATCCTGCAAATCCACGCAATTATTAAATCGTAGCTCCTCGCGACGCTTTGGGCTTATTTCTTTGTCCAAATAAGGTTCTACGTCATTGAAATTTAGATCAAGTGATGCAATGTCAATTTCCAATTCATCAGAGAGATGGTCCCCGAAGGCGTGTTTCCCAAATTCCCCAATAATACGAGCAAGTGTAACCACATAGATAAGTCGTCCTTTATCTTCTAATGAGCTGTCCACAGTAATCTTTCCGTATTTTTTAAGAAGAGCATATACGCTCGTGCCCCATTTTATAGAATCATTGATAATATCGGATTCGGCATAATCCAACACGCTTTCGAATACTAATTTAAATATGTCGCGCGTATTAAACATATAGAATCATCTTTTTATTTTAAATTAATCTATTGTGAACCGAAGCACGAAAGTTAAAATCGATCATAACAACTAGTCCTCGGGCTTGAATGAGTTTGGGGTAAACTCAAACTTTTTCTAAATTCCCCATCAGTTAAACATTTTTGTAATAACCTCTCTTTCTGTATTGGACGAACTACAAAATAATATGTAACGGAAAATGCAACTAATAAAATTGCTACAATTATGCTTATTTTAATTAACTTGTTTAAGTTTAATTTTTGAGTAGTATCGTTGTTCATAATATTGTTATTTAACTAAAAAACACAAAGCTCCCCGCCAGTGGTAGTCCGAAGATTACCCATACCAGTTTCCCGATATGACTCGTTCCCGAGTGTTCTGACGAGGAGTTCTCTATCGGGAACGAGTTTTTGCGACCCTGCCGGAGAACCCGGGTTAGGTCTCTTATTTCGTTGTTAATTCTAATTTAGCACGTTTAGTGTTGTTAAGAAAGGTTAAGATTTTAGGAATCTATTAAATACTTGGCGGTGTTGGGAGTGGTTGGTGTTTGAGTAAAATAGGCGCGGGAACGTTGTGGTATACCTGATTTTTGGGTAAAGTGATAAGGTACATAGTTTTAAATATGAATATGAAAAAAGATAGAAATAAAGAAAAAGAGCAAGAGTTGTTGAAAAAATTGTCTTTAAGATGGGACTTCCGGGTTGATATACGAACTTTTAGAGAAAAATATGGTATTCCAATGAATAATGGATTTAAAAATCAAAAGGAGATAACCAACTGGCAAAAGAATATAGAATATCCATACATTTCGTATTTATATGGTGTCATTTCAGCAAATACAAAGCCACCACGGAAACTTAAGGCCACAGAAAAAAAGCTTGCTGAGACATACGAGAAAGAGCAAAACGACATTCTTAAAAAGTATAAATTATCTCCCACGATGGGTGTAGCGCTTCAATATTTCATTTTATCCGAGGGTCGCGTAAAACCAAGTAATGAATATATATCTAATTGTTGTGATGTAGAAATAGCGAGTCTGGAAGAAGTAAAAGAAAAGGGGCGGCTATTTGTTAAGCTTTATATCTATGATGGCACAAGTTTGTCAGAAGCAAGAAAATATCTCGATGAGTACTGGAAATGGTTCCAGTCTTGGTTTAAATCTTTTGGTTCTACACAAAAGCGAGTACGAAAAACAACCAAGCGAGAAAGAGACCGGATTATTTTTGGGCTCTCGCGGAAAAGCAATCAAGACCTTCGTTCAGAGCTTTCATTAAGTAATCAACGTTCTGCTAAGCAATCGAAGGGTAGTCTTATAAGGAAGGTTTTGAAATATAAGTATGGAATCTGTAATGTAAGCGAAGACAATATTAGAAAAATTATTACAAAGGAAAAAAGATTACTAGGTTTGTGATATTTAAGCTGGCAGGATAAAAGTAGTTGTTGGGTTTTTGTGTATTAATTAAACTGTGAATATAAGGTCGCAGTTTTTTATTGCGATATATGAACAGGGATTTACGAACAACTAATAGAGTTTATAGAAATGAAGACTTGGATAAGCTAGTTGAAGAATATTGGAGAGGAGAAATTAGAATCGAACCCAAGCATTTTTTTAACAAATTAAAAGAAATGAAAAGCAGAATATATCAAAGTTAATTATGCTAAGCGTGAAAGAAACAAGAAAAATATTAGGTGATACGGTCGTGGATATGCTGGATGAAGATGTGGCAAAAGCACGGGATTTAGTGGATGAAATAGTGGAATTGGCATTTCAGGCCCTTACGCCTAAAAAGATTAAAAAAATAGGAAGCAACATAAATAATAAAGGATCGGATGAAAATACAAAATAAACGTGTAGGTATAACCATAAAAACAAAACAAGATAAGGGGTTGGACTGCCTAAAACAATATGGGAGAGGTAGGTGTAAAAAGTGCGGTAAGGTTCAAAGTTATACAAGGCCGTTAGGCAGATGCTTTGAGTGTGGGGAGAAATTCTGCTATGAGCATTTAAACAGCGGACAGGTGAATAATGAAATGGATGAGAATGAGGAAATCCGGAATGTTTGTGATAAATGTAAAGAAAAGCACGGTTATTATTCTCTTTAGAATATAATGTTTAAGGTTTTGTTTGTTAACGAGAGAGTTAATCTTTCTCGCTAGCAAATAAAATGCTAGGGAGTCCGCTGATATGGACATGGGGAAACCCAGAAGGATATCAGACCTATACCACACCTCGGCTCCTTTATGCGCAAAAACGATGGGTTCACACTACTTTGAGCAGGACGAGATTCCTGCGTAGGAGAAACCAAGAAGTTTATGCGACAATGGAGAGAGGGAGGGAAGGGGTAAGATTTGGGCGGAGTTGGGCGAAGCCTTTATAAGTTAACAAATCAACAAATGAAAGAAGAAACAACATTGGTAAGAATATCGAAGAAATTAAAAAACCAACTGAAAAGAATGTCAGGCGAGAAAGACACGACAATTAAGGAGTTAGTTGAAAAAGCTGTTATCGAAAAGTTAAAAAGCCAGAAAGATGTCTGAAAATACAGAAGAAAAACAGGAGATCAGGTGAAATCCTAAATGGAATTTAAAGAGGATAAAAACGTTGGATAATTTAGAATAAAATGGTATTATTAAAATGGACACAGTTTGCAAAGCAAGAAGACAGAAAGGGGCGACTCTTCAGTTTTCTTGTAAGACTGTGTCCAGGGTCGTCCCTTTTTGTATTTAAATTATAAAAATGACTAAAAACAACGAAAATAAAGCGATAGTGTACGTGAGGGTTAGTTCTCAAAGTCAGATCGAAGGGACCTCTTTGGAGGGACAGAAAGAGGCTTGTTTAACCTACGCGGAGAATAAAGGGTTTGATGTTGCAAAAGTGTTTGTTGAAAGAGGAGAATCGGCCACAGCGGCGGATAGGACGGAATTATTAAATGCTATAGAATATTGTCGTGAAGCGAGGATAAAATTCTTTGTGGTTTGGAAAGTAGACCGGTTCGCGAGAAACATTACAGACCACTTTACCGTGAGGGCCAAATTAATGCAATATGGTACTACTCTCCATTCCGTCACGGAGTTGTTGACAGATGACCCTCAAGGAAAGTTAATGGAGACAATGTTAGCTGGTTTTGCTGAGTTTGAAAATGCTGTGAGAAAACAGAGGTGTGAAGCAGGGATGCAACGGAAAGTGAGAGAAGGCATTTGGCCGTGGAAACCGCCTCTTGGATACATTCATTCAAAAAGACCTGGGGATAGAAGAAAAAATAGACCAGACCAGATTGACAAAGAAAGATTCGCTCTCATACAAAAAGGGTTGAAAATCTATACCAAAGGCAATTACTCTATTAATGGATTAACGAAACTGTTTAATAAATGGGGTTTGAGAGCTCGGTCTGGCAAGAAAATGTATAAGCAGATTGTTGAGAGAATGCTAACGGATAAATTTTACTGCGGTATTTTAGTAGATCCGTGGACCGGTGAGGACTATCAAGGATTACACAAGCCGATGATTAGAAAAGACGAATATTATAAAATACAAGGAGTAAAACAAGCTTATTCTAATGGAGCCGTAAATCCAAGAACTCTCTCTAATCCCGATTTTCCGCTTAGAGGCATAGTAAAATGTGGTATGTGTGGCGGAGAACTTACTGGAAGCTGGAGCACAGGACGTAATAAAAAATACGCTTATTATCGGTGCTATAACAGGAAATGTAAATTTTATGCTAATAGTATTAAAAAACGAGATATTGAAACTAAGTTTATGGAGTTATTGAAACAAGTAGAGCCGGAAGAAAAGTTTTTGAAATTATTTGAAGCTACCGTGTTAGATAAATGGGAGAATATGCAAGGAGAAGTTCGAAAGGAGCACCAGAATTATGATAGGAAAATTAAGAAATTAGAAGAACAGAAATCTAGATTGTTAAAAATGAGGATGGACGGTGAGTTAACTAAAGACGAGTTTTTAGAACAGAAAGAAATAATTGAAAATCAAGTAACGATTTTCAGGATATCTGGAAATGAAACGGAGATAGAAGAATTAGATTTGGAAACGGCAATGAGTTACGTAAATCAATTTATATTTGATTTAGCCCGTCAGTGGCAGGATATGAATATAAGACAAAAACAGCGACTTCAAAAATTGGTTTTTCCAAAAGGGTTAAAATACAATATTCACTCTGGAAGTTTTGGAACCGTCACTTTATCGCTTATATTCAGACTAAATAGGGAATTTTCAGGCAATAAGTCCTTAGTTGTTGCGGGGGCAGGATTCGAACCTGCGACCTTGAGGTTATGGGCCTCACGAGCTTCCAGACTGCTCCACCCCGCGATATTTATAATAAGGAAGTTTGTAATAAAGTCAACATTTTAGGAAATAAAGGAGATTGACTTGGGGCTGGTCTTGTGTAAAATCAAAGTACAGGCCGATGTAAACAAGGTTTGCTTCATTTGCCGATGTAAGCAAAGCTTGCTTCGGCGGCACTCAGTAAAAATAAAAAACAAGTTTTTAATTTTTGCTTCATTTGCCGATGTAGCTCAGTGGTTAGAGCGGCGCCCTCATAAAGCGCAGGTCGGAGGTTCAACTCCTCCCATCGGCACATACACGAGGTTTATTTTAAATAAACCTCATTTTAGTTTATAATAAAGCTAATTAACTATTATGAATATTGAAGAAATAAAGAAAAAGGCGACTCAAGAAATTTCTAGCGTCAAAAACCTAAAAGAACTTGAAAAAATAAGAGTTAAATACTTGGGACGCGAAGGAGAATTAAATAAGGTTTTAAGATCTCTTAAGAACCTTTCTCTTGAAGAGAAGCGGGAAGTTAGCCCAAAGGCTAATAAATTAAAGGATGAGCTTTTAGAACTTATTAGTGAAAAACAGACGGGACTGGAAAAGAAAAATAAAGTTTTGATTGACGCAACAAAGCCGGGTAAAAGAATTCAAAGCGGCCATCTCCATCCTTTAACAAAAATTGAACAAGAGGTTTGCGATATTTTTCGGTCTATGAATTTCTCAGTAGTTGATGGTCCGGAAGTTGAAAATGAGTATTATAATTTTGATGCTTTGAATATTCCACCTAATCATCCCGCTAGAGATGAGTGGGATACTTTTTGGATTTCAAAAGATAAAAACCCTAAAAAGAGTTTACTTCTTAGAACTCATACTTCACCGGTTCAAGTAAGATACATGGAAAAGCATCAGCCACCGTTTCAGATTGTAGTGCCGGGGCGAACGTTTCGATATGAAGCAACGGATGCTTCTCACGAAATAAATTTCTACCAACTGGAGGGTTTGATGGTTGGTAAGGATGTAACTTTTGCCAATTTGAAATATGTAGTGGAGGAGTTTTTGAGTCGCCTCTTCTTTGGAAAGGTGGAATTTAGATTTAGACCAAGTTATTTCCCGTTCACGGAGCCAAGTATTGAAGTTGATGCTAAATTACCGAGCACTCACCGTAAAGGCGGGGAATGGATTGAATTAATGGGAGCCGGCATGGTTCATCGGAATGTTTTTGATACTGCCCGTTACAATCCAAACGAGGTGCAAGGTTTTGCCTTTGGGGTGGGTATTGACCGGCTGGCGATGATTAAATATAACATTCCGGATATTCGTTTATTTTATTCCGGAGACCTGAGATTTATCAGACAATTTTAAGAGTAATCGCGAATAACACAAATATTTAGCAAATAATACGAATAAAAGCTAAAAATATAAAGATGAAATTTAGTTATAAGTTGATAAAAAAATATTTGCCCGAGGTGAAGTCAAAAGAAAGCTTGGTTAACTCCCTTAATATGCGCGCTTTTGAAACTGAAATAAAAGAGGGCGATACTTTTGACGTTTCGGTGCCTTCCAACCGGTACTCAAACGTTGCCTGTCATATTGGAGTAGCAAGGGAAGCGGCGGCGGCGATGAATTTAAGGGAAATTGAAATTCCCAAGATTACTGTGGAAGAGTGGAAAGGCGGAGCTGAAGAGTTTTCACTTGAAGTTGAAGACAAAAAGCTTTGTCCCCGGTATACAGCTTGGTATTTTGACGGCGTAAAAATTAGTTCTTCCCCAGATTGGATGCAGAAAGTATTAAGCGATTGTGGATTACGGCCTATAAATAATGTAGTGGATATTATGAATTATGTAATGCTTGAAACCGGCCAGCCGCTTCACGCTTTTGATTACGACAAAATTGAAGGTCGGAAGATTCTGGTCCGAAAAGCTAAGAAAGGAGAGACGATAACTTCGATTGAAGGCGTTGATTATAATCTTAACCCTTCAGTTTTAGTGATTGCTGATGAAAAGAGACCACTGGCAATAGCGGGCATTAAGGGTGGAAAAGACGCAGAGATAACCGAGCACACGAGAAGAATTGTGGTTGAGTCGGCTAATTTTGACGCGGTTTCAATATATAACACTTCAAAAAATATTAATCTTTTAACTGACGCTTCTCTCAGGTTTGCTCACAGTATTCACAAACGATTAGCATTGGTTGGGCTTCAAAGAGTGGGGGAGTTGCTTCAGGAAATAGCGGGGGCTAACCCCGGCGGTAAAGTTAACTCTTCACCGGAGATTGAACATCCCAGAAAAATAACTTTTAAACCGGAGAATTTTAATGCTTTAATGGGAACTGAATTTGAGAAAAAGGAGATAATGGGGGTTTTGACCAAACTTGGGTTTGAAATTGATGGTGAGAAAATTATAGTGCCGGTTTTAAGGGATGACGTTCAAATCGAAGAGGATTTAATTGAGGAAGCCGGGAGGATATTTGGTTTTGATGATATAAAACCTAAAGCGCCAATAGTGAGCATTAAACCCTCAGAGTCGGATAATATATTTTCTTTTCGGAGCGGGATAAGAAAAATTATGGTTGGATTGGGATATGATGAGGTTTATAACTATTCATTTGTTGGAAATAAAAAATACGGGAAAGTTAAGATTCAAAATCCTATATCCGAGGAAAAGTCATTTCTTAGAGCAACCTTAGCCCCGCTTCTTTTAAAAAATATTGAAAATAATCTTAAGTATTATAATGAGGTGAGAATTTTTGAGGTTGGCAAAGTGTTTGGAGGAGCTGAAGAGCGGGATGCGATAGGAATTGCTTTTGGCTCGCGCAAGGAAGAGACATTTTTTGAAATTAAAGGAGTAACCGAGGCGTTTCTTCAAGGACTCGGCCTCACCGATTTTTATATGGTTGAAACTGAGGGTGACGAAACAGAATTAATCGTAAAAACTAATAGCTCTGAAGTGGGAAGAATTGCCCGTTATGGAGAAGGTTTTACAATAGCTGAATTAAACGCCGATATTCTTATAAAGTTTGTTGAAGAAGAAGTTTCCTTCAGGCCATTACCGAAGTTTCCGGCAGTTTTAAGAGATATTTCAGTTTTGATTAATGAGGATATAAAAATTGGCAATGTAATTCAAGAGATTCAAAATGTAGATACTGATTTAATTGAGGACGTTGACTTGATAGATGAGTATTTTGGCGCCGAAGATGGCAAACAAAGTATTACTTTAAGAATTCGTTTTAGAGCTCAGGATAGAACTCTTTCAATTGAGGACGTTGACGGAAAAATGAATAAAATCCAATCTTTAATTGAAAATGAGTTTAGAGGGCAGGTAAGGTGATTATTCCCGGTGAATTTTTTCCCCCAGTTCTTTTACTCTATTTTTTAATTCCAAATGGTTTTCCAATTGGCGGTCTTTTTTTATAGTTTCTTTAGCCGCTTCACATGACTCCTTAACCAGTTTGAGATTTTGAAAAGATTCCATAGCAATGTCGGGTATACCGGTCTGACTTTTTCCTAAAAATTCACCCGGACCGCGGAGTTTAAGGTCTTTCTCAGCTAATTCAAAGCCGTTTTTAGCTTTAATAATAGACCACATCCTATTCTTAATTTGAGGAGAGTTGGAGTCGGAAAAAAGAAGGCAATATGATTGGTGTTCGCCCCGGCCAACCCGGCCTTTAAATTGATACAATTGGGCGAGACCGAAACGGTCGGCGCCTTCAATCATCATTATTGTAGCGTTGGGGATATCAATACCAATTTCAACAACTGAAGTAGAAACAAGAATATTAGTTTTTCCTTCGGCGAAGCCTTTCATTACCTTTTCTTTTTCCTCAGATTTTAGTTTTCCGTGAAGCATTTCAACTTTGAGATTGGGGAATACTTTTTGGGAAAGTTTTTTGTATTCCTCCTTAACTGCTTTCACGTCGTCCCAAGCAGTTTTTCTTTTGTCTTCTGATTTTTCTGTGTTGTTCTCGCTTGGTTCTATCCGCGGGCAAATTACGAATGCTTGACGCCCCTTTTTAATTTCTTGGCGGATGAACTGGTACGCCTTTTTTCTGTTTGAAGGGGGGACTATTTTAGTGGTAATCGGTTTTCTGTTTTTGGGAAGCTCGGTAATAAGGGATATGTTAAGGTCGCCGAAGGCAGTTATAGCAAGAGTTCTTGGGATTGGAGTGGCAGTCATTGAAAGAAAGTGGGGAAGAAGTTTTATATTTTTTGTTAGTTTGGCTCTTTGTTCAACTCCGAAGCGGTGTTGTTCATCAATTATTACCAATCCTAATTTAGAAAAAGTAACGTTTTTTTGAATTAAGGCATGAGTTCCAATTACGATTTTAATATTGTTTTTCTTTATTTTCTCCAGAAGAGTTTTTTTGTTGGGATTGCTTTCCAGCCCGTTACTGAAGAATATTTTTAATTCATCACTGGTTAGAAGAGCTATACCAATATCCGTTTCTTCAAAAAATTTCTTGAAAGTTTCATAATGTTGCTGAGCCAAAATTTCAGTTGGAGCCATAAAGGCGGTTTGAAAATCGTTTTGGGCGGCGATGATGGAAATTATGGCGGCGATAACAGTTTTGCCGGACCCAACATCACCCTGAAGAAGTCGATTCATAGGATAATCTTTTTGAATATCGTTTAGAATTTCATCAAGAACCTTTTTTTGGTCTTTAGTTAATTTAAAGGGAAGGTATCCTTTTATTTTTTTAACCTTTTTCTCATCTACCTTAATTACAGGCGCTTTCTCTTTTGAAAGAGTATATCTTTTTTGAAAATTGGAAAGTTGAAGAATAAAAAGACTTTCAAAAGAAAATCTTTTTTTAGCTTTTTTAATACTCTCTTTGTTTTCAGGGAAGTGAATTTGATTGAGGGCCTTGTTGATGCCGGGAATATTAATTTTTTTCCTAATTGGTTCCGGGATTATTTCCGGTATTTTCTCAAATTCCTTCAAGGCCTTTTCCATTAAATATCTAATACCGCGGGAAGTAAGGCCCTTGGTTTCAGGATATATCGGGATTATTCGGGCGGTATGGGTAGTACCCTTTTTGTTGTCAATTTCGTATATCGGGTTAGAAAAAGCGGATTTATTGTTATGAATAGAGATTTTACCGGAGAGATATACAATTTTGCCGGGTTTTAGAATGTTTTTGAGGTATGGTTGGTTAAACCAAACCGCTTTTACAGAACCGGTTTCGTCGTTTACTAAAATTTCAAGGATTACAAAATGACGTTTCCAGGAACGATGGACATTAACATTTGTAATTTCACCTTTTATAGTAGCCTCCTCGCCTATTTTTAGATTCTCAATTTTTTCTAAATGCGAAAAATCCTCATATCTGTAAGGAAAATGCCAGAGAAGGTCTTTTACTGTTTCGACGCCCAACTTCTTGAGTTTTGGAAGAAATATTTTAGCGAAGGTGATTTCCGAGATTGGGGAATAGATATTAATCATATGACAATTATATCCGGCATAAGCTAGGTTGTTAAATGTCCCCCCGTTAGGATTTGAACCTAAAACCAATTGCTTAAGAGGCAACTGCTCTGCCAAATTGAGCTACGGGGGGTAATGAGGAAAAGATTGAAATTTTTTATTTCCATCTTTTCCGAATGCCCCGCCCGCAAGCTTTGCTTACAGCCCCAAGTGAGGAGAAAAATAAACGCTTGTGTTTATTTTTTCCGAACGCAGGGAGACGCAAGCTTTGCTTACGGGGGGAGTTGATTATTTAATGTTCAGAAGTTCAGATAATTTTTCTTTGTTAAAACCAACAACGATTTCACCGTTAATATCAATTATCGGGACACCCATCTGGCCGGATTTTTCTATCATTTCCTTAACGGCTGCTTGGTCATTGGCAACATTTTTTTCCTCATATTCCACATTATTTTTTTGAAAGAACCTTTTAACCATTTCACAATACGGACAAGTTGGGGTGGTGTAAATAGTGACATTGTTTTTTTCCGCCATATTTTTAATTGGGTTACTTTTTGTTTACGGTTTTATTATAAGCAAAGCTTGCAATTTCGTCAGTCGGTGGAAATAAACATACTTTCAGTATATTTATTTCACCTCCTTTCTCATTATAAGCAAAGCTTGCAATTTCGTCAGTCGGTGGAAATAAACATACTTTCAGTATATTTATTTCACCTCCTTTCTCATTATAGCAAGCGATACATTTTTGGCAAACCTTATAGGGAGATGATATAATAAAACGCAAGTTCCAATATAAATTTAAATAATATTAATAATATGTACGACTTAATTATTATCGGAGGCGGACCGGCCGGGATAGCAGCTGCCATATATTCAGCTCGAAAAAAATTAAATATGCTTATAATCACCGACTCGTTTGGCGGTCAGTCAATCGTTTCAGACGACATCCAGAATTGGATAGGGGAACAGCATATAAGCGGAGTAGATCTTGCTCAAAAACTTGAAGACCATATTCGGGCGTATGAAGATGATATTGATATTGAAGTTGGTAAGCGAGTTAGGTCGGTAGAAATTATTAATGACAAGGATAATCAATCCCGCAGTTTTGAAGTTGAAACCGAGAAGGGGAAAATATATAAAAGTAAAGCGATTATTTTAGCGGTCGGCGGTCGGCGAAGGAAACTTAAAGTGCCGGGTGAGAAGAAATTTGAAGGGAAAGGAGTAACATACTGCTCGATATGCGACGCCCCTTTATTTAGAGATAAAGCAGTGGTGGTGATTGGTGGAGGCAATGCCGGAGTTGAGGCAGTAGTTGACCTTTTACCGTATGCGGAAAAGATTTATTTACTTGAAGTGGATAATAAACTTAGGGCTGACCAAACCACTCAAGAAAAAATTAAAAGAGAAGATAAAGTTGAAATTATTCTTAATGCTAATACTAAGAAAATAACCGGAGAAATAATGGTTGATGGTCTAATTTATGAGGATGAAAATGAGAAAGAACAAAAATTGGCAGTTCAGGGGGTGTTTGTGGAAATTGGTTCGGTTCCAAGTTCCGAGATTGTCAGGGATTTAGTTGAAGTTGATAAATATGGGCAAGTGAAGACTGATTCTAAGCATACCACAACTTCTCAACCGGGCATCTTTGCCGCCGGAGATGTGACTGATGACCCTTATAAACAGAATAATATTGCCGTTGGGGACGGCGTAAAAGCGGCACTTGCCGCCTTTAAATACCTTCAGGAGATTAAGAAAGATTAACCAAGAAATCGTTTCTTATAGGAATATTTACAAGACTTTTAATAAGACGTTTGTTATCTCAAGCTCAATTTGGTGGACCTAGGGAGAATCGAACTCCCATCTCCACAATGCGAATGTGGTATCGTGCCATTAGACCATAGGCCCTATTTTTGAAACTTGTTATAAAACCCCCAGGTGATGATAACGTCTCAGATGAAATCATCTGTAAATACCCAAAGAGTGCCAACTAAACTACCACTCAAGCTGGGACCGTATCCTTTATACAACGCGGTTATTATATTTACAAGCTTTTATGTTGAAACCAAGGAGATAACCTGAAAGCCATTCCGAAGTGGACGACATTCAACTTTTTCATATTTTCAGTATAAACCAAAAAGACGTTTTACTAAATACCAACGCAGAGTATTAGCTGGTTAATTTAACCGGTTTGTTTTATAGTTAGTAAAGTATACTTGAATTACAAAGGTTGTTTATTTCGCAGTTTATGCGCCCGTAGCTCAACGGATAGAGTGCCTGGCTTCGGACCAGGAGGTTGGGGGTTCGAATCCTCCCGGGCGTACAATTTATCACTTTTTATGAAATATTTAATTCCAGAAGAAGTTGAAAATATTGTTTTTACCCTAACAGAAAAGGGGTATAAGGCGTATTTGGTTGGAGGATGTGTCCGAGATTTGCTTTTAGATAAAAAACCAAAGGATTGGGATATAACAACCGACGCTAAACCGGAGGACATTCAAAATGTTTTCCCGGAGAATGTTTACGAAAATAAGTTTGGAACAGTGGCGGTTAAAACCGAAAGCGAGGATAAAACCTTAAAAATCGTTGAAGTAACAACCTTTAGAGTGGAGAGTAAATATTCAGATAAACGCCATCCTGATGAGGTGAGATTTGCCGAGACTATTGAAGAAGATCTTAGCCGGCGGGATTTCACGGTTAATGCCATAGCTCTTGATATTCAAAGCGGCAAGTTAATTGACCCATATAAGGGACAGAAGGACCTTAAAGGAAAACTTATCCGGACAGTAGGCAACCCGGAGAAGCGTTTTAACGAAGATGCTCTTCGCTTAATGAGAGCGGCGAGATTTGCCATTGAGTTGGGATTTGAAATAGAGAAGAAAACTAAGAAAATAATAGAAGAAAAAACGATTCTTCTTGAAATGATTGCCAAGGAAAGAATAAGAGATGAGTTTGTAAAGATTATTATAACCGACAGAGCGAATGAGGGTGTTTGTCTTTTGGAAAATTTGGGGCTTTTGAAATATATTATTCCGGAGCTTCGGGAAGGGATCGGATGTGACCAGGCGAAACATCATATTTACACCGTTTGGAAGCATGGTGTCTTATCTCTTAAGTATGCCGTTGAATGCAATTTCTCTTTGAAAATTCGGCTAGCAGCTCTTTTACATGATATTGGGAAACCTCGAACTAAAGAAGGGGAAGGCGAGGAAATGACTTTTTATAATCATGAAATAGTGGGAGCAAAAATGACAGCCCAAATTATGGACCGGCTGAAATTTTCTAAAAAATTAGCGGAGGATATAATTCATTTAGTTCGTTACCACCTTTTTTATTATAATGTCGGTGAAGTAACCGAATCGGGTGTCCGAAGGTTCCTGCGCCGAGTAGGACCGGAGTATATTGATGATTTAATAAAACTTCGGAAAGCGGATAGAATTGGTTCCGGGGTACCCAAAGCGTTTCCATATAGTTTGCGCCATCTTCTTTTTATGATTGAGAAGGTGAAGCGAGATCCAATTTCAACTAGTATGCTGAAAATTGACGGGGATGAGATAATGAAAATAACCGGGATTGAGCCGGGTCCTAAAGTGGGCTGGGTTTTAAATACCCTTATAGAGGAAGTGCTTGATAGTCCGGAAAAAAATAACAAGGAATACCTCACAAAGCAAGTCAAAAAAATAGCTGAGCTTCCAGAAGAAGAAATTAAAAGAAAAGCAGAGACGGGGAAAGATAAAGTTGAGGAGTTTGAGAAAGGTATTGAGAGGGAGCTCAAAGAGAAGTATCATGTGAAGTAGTGATCGGAGCGTGGCCTAGAGGCTTAGGGCGCCGCATTCGGGTTGCGGAGATCGCCGGTTCAAATCCGGCCGCTCCGACTACGATGAATTTGTTTTCTCTTAATAATGTATGTGATTAAGCCCGCGCCTAAGATATCCATTAAAAGATCGGAGAAGGTATCAAGTTGGCTCGGCTGAAGACCGGAACAATATTCATATATATTTAGGAGATATTGAACAATACCAAATTCAAATATTTCCCAAGCGAGACCTACAGCAAGCGCCAGGAGAATAATAGTTAGCATCGGATGTGTTTTGAAAGAACGGCTTAAGAAACA
>CAZJVK010000002.1:0-19273 GCA_964549725.1 uncultured Candidatus Saccharibacteria bacterium
ATGGGTGTTGAACACCCCCTGATTGGTTCGGGTGTTGAGTACCCATTATTAAGCTAATCCCCTAATTTCCTGGTCACCTATTTTATTTAGAATCTTCTCCGAACGGCAAACCTTGAGAGGTCCAATCCTTAATAAGTATGGTGTCCTTCTTTCTCTCAATAATAACTTCTTGGTGTTCTTTCCAATTCAAATCCCTAATGTACTCTATGGGAATAGTAATACAAATACTCTTACCTCTGCCGGCGCGGATAAGCTTTCTAATATGGCAACCGTTTAAATTTCTGCGAGACATATTATCTTTTAATATTATACCATTATAAGGCCTCAAAAACCAAACCAATTAATTGGGGGGTTGTAAACCCTCCCAATTTATGAGTAATATTTCCGTTCCCCTATTTCTTCCGGAAAATGCGTTTGATTTTTTGCTTTATCAGACTCATCGTGAGCGTATTTATAACCCTTGCCATATCCTAATTTCTTCATCAATCCGGTTACCGCATTCCGAAGATGCATCGGCACCCCATATGACCCTTTACCAGCATCCTCTTTTGCTTCGAGAAGAGCTTTATATGAAGCATTGGATTTTGGAGCGGTAGCGAGATAAGTTGTTCCATGAGCAAGATTAATCTGGGCTTCCGGAAGACCCACGAATTCTACTGCCCGAGCAACAGATACTGCAACCTGAATTGCTTGGGGGTCGGCATTGCCAATATCTTCCGAAGCAAAAACAATCATTCGGCGAACAATAAACTTCGGGTCTTCACCGGACTCAATCATCCGAGCCAGCCAATACAGCGCTCCGTTCGGGTCCGAATCACGCATTGATTTAATATAAGCTGAGATTAAATTATAATGTTCTTCTCCTTTTTTATCATACCGAAGAACGTGCTTTTTCAAAATTTTATCCAAGTCGCCAACAGTGATTTTATTTCCACCATCTCCGGAAACAATTCTTGCCGCAAACTCAAGAGCGTTTAAGCCAATTCGGGCATCTCCGTCGGAAAAAGCAATCAGTTTCTCCATTGCCCCATCAGTTATCTCTAAATCAAGCTTGCCTAATCCCCGCTCTTTGTTTTCTAAAGCCCGGCTGAAAATTTTCTCAAGATCGTTCGGAGCGAGAGAATAAAGAACATAAACCGCCGACCGGGAAAGTAAGGGCGATATTATCTCAAATGAAGGATTCTCAGTTGTTGCCCCGATAAGAACCACCGTTCCGTCTTCAACATAAGGTAATAAAACATCCTGCTGAGCTTTGTTAAATCGATGAATTTCATCAATAAAAAGAATGGTTTTCTTGTTGTGAAACTTCAATCTCTCTCGAGCTTTTTCAATTGCTACTTTTACATCCTTTATTCCGGTCGCAACCGCCGAGAAATACTCAAACTGCGCCTTGGTTTCTCGGGCAATAACCCAAGCTAAGGTTGTTTTACCCGAACCCGGCGGACCCCAGAAAATAAGGGAGCCTAAAGCATCGTCTTCAATCGCTTTTCTTAAAGCGGACTCTTTCCCAATTAGTTCTTCTTGGCCGAAAAACTCTGAAAAATCACGAGACCGCATCCGCTCGGCCAGCGGCGCATTTCTCTTTTTATTCTCCTCTGCTTCGTTATCAAATAAATCTTTTACCATCTTACTCCCATTATTGCCCTAAAACCGCCAAAACTCAACAAGAGCAAGCTTTATTTCTTACTACAAGGAAGGTGAGGAAAACAAATGCGAAGTATTTATTTTCCGAGCCAACGCAGGAGCAAGCTTTGCTTATTTATCTTTATTCTCTAAGACAGCTTTCACTAAAATTTCCTTTTCTACTTCCCCGGTAAGTCTCTCTATTTCCTCTCCTGCTTGATTTAAAAATATAAAGGTTGGCAACTGGTGAAGCTGATATTCCTTCATTATTTCCGGATGGTCGTCAATTTTAATCATTTCAGTTTCCAACCAAGGATATTCTTTCTCAACTTCTTCCCAACGAGGAACCATTATCTTACATCCCGGACACCAGGATGCTCCAATTTTTAATACTTTCATATTATTTTACTTTTTATTTCTTAACCTTTTATATCCTATTCCGCTAAAATTTCGCCCAATCTTTTAATTTTTTCTCCGTATAAAGACCAATCGCCCTGCCTCTGCGCTTCCACAGCTTCTTGAAAAATCCGATTGGCTTCTTCGGTAATATTTCCTGAAAAGCTTTCTTCCAGCTCCTCTGTTGAAACTTCCACTCCCCCTTCAAATATCACCTCCAAAGCCTCGTTTAAGGTTTTTCTCATGGCAATCCGATTTTCATAAGCCACAATTACCCTCTTTAATTCTGGGATGCTCCCTCCTTCCGCTCTGATATAAAGCGGCCTTACGTAAATAAGAGATTTCCCGATAGGGATAACTAAGAGCGGTCCCAGATTAACCTCAGAACCTCTTTGGTCCCAAAGGGAAATTTGTCTTGAAATATCGGGGTTTTGATTGATACGGCTGATAACCTGAGCGGGGCCAAAGACCAACTTCTGTTTGGGAAATTTGTAAACCAACAGCTGGCCGTAGTTTTCTCCGTCGGACCTAGCCACCATCCAAGCCGCCATATTATTTTTCCCTTGGGGAGTAAAAGGAATCATAAGAATAAACTCAGGTGAACCATCTTCTTCCGGAAGTCTCATAATAATATGGCGTATCATTGAATCTCTTCTTCCTTCCGAAATCCTCGGAACTTCCCACTGGTCCTCTTTGTTATAGAAAATCTGGGGTTCTTCCATGTGATAGGTGGAATAAAGAGAGGTCTGAATAACAAACAAATCTTCAGGATAACGAACATGCGCCCTTATATCATCCGGCATGTCTTCTATATTAAGAAAGGTATCTTTAAATATTTTAGAATAGGTTTTTATAAGAGGGTCGTTCGGGTCGGCAATATAAAAGTTCACGTCTCCATCATAGGCGTCTACCACGGCTTTAACCGAATTCTTTATATAATTAATGCCGCCGAGCTTTCTGGAATAAGGATATCTAGAAGAAACGGTATAGCCGTCTATTATCCATTTCAGTTTTCCGTCCTCCGTTACTATCATATAAGCATCACTGTCCAGCTCCAAGAAAGGAAGTATTTTTTTAATTCTTTCTTCTACGTTGCGGGAATACATTACCCGGCTCTGGGAATCAATATCACCGGAAAAAAGAATTTTAATCTCTCCAAACCTTATAGAATAAAGAAACCTTCTAAAGAGATTCTTTACTTCAACTCCCCCTTTCCCTTCATAATCGGTAAATACATTTTCTTCTCCGGAAGGATAATCAAACTCCTTCGCCGCTGTTTTTGCTACCGCGTAAGAATCGGTCATCTGTCCGTAATAAATCCCCGGCCTTTCAACCCTTAATTCCTCCGAAGAAGAAACTGGAGGAATATCTTTTACAAAAAGAACCGGCAGTCCTTCCTTGGTCACTTCGTTAACCGGACTGACTACCAACCCGTATCCGTGAGTAAAGGTTAAATGTTTGTTTATAAAAGTGGGATTGGGTAAATTATTGGAATTCAATTCCCTTGGCGATAAAAGTGTTTGCCTGTATTCATCTCCCAAGGTATATCTGTCGTTGTCAATGCGGGAAAAGTCATAATACGTCCTTATTTCCTGAACTTGGCTAAAAGTATCTAAAAGCGGCTCCCTGTCCCAAAGCCTCACATTCCTTATAGTCCCTTTATTCTCGTTTATATCTTTCATACTAAGAGTGTCTTCTCCGCTAAGCTGTTTTTCCTCTACTTCATCCAAACCAAACGCTTTCTGGGTAGCTTCTATGTTATAAGAAATATAGGTGGATTCTTTCACTATTTCATTCGGCTCCACCACTAATTTTTGAAGAATAAGAGGATAAATCCAGGTTCCAAGAATAAGGACAACAACGTAAGCGGCTACGGTGAAAAGAAAATACTTATTAACATTCCGAAATATATTAATCAGAGAAATAATTGCGGCCACTATTAAAATAAATGCGAGAATTTTCAAAACCGGCAAAACGGCATGAATGTCGGTATAACCGGCTCCCGTAAAAAGCTCGCCTTTGGAATAAAGAAGCTTGGGTATTTTCACCAGATAAATCTGGAGAGCAAGCCCTCCAAGAAAGAAAAATAAAAGAGTGAAAAGATGAGTCCTGCCGGGTTTCTCCACTTTGTATCCCGATATTCTTCCCTTACTGGAATCCTGAACATAATATTGTCGTTTTCTTTTGAAAGAAAGAACTCCTTTTATAAAATAAATTATCCCCACCCCGGCAAGAGAAACAAATAATATCCAAAGTAATATTCCAAAAACTAACTCAATAAAAGGAAGGCTGAAAATATAAAAAGAAATATCCTTGCTGAAAATAGGGTCGGAAAAACCAAAAGAAGTGGAATTAAAAAACTTCAAAATGGTCTGCCA
The DNA here is from genome assembly GCA_964549725.1 of uncultured Candidatus Saccharibacteria bacterium. Taxonomy (GTDB): domain Bacteria; phylum Patescibacteriota; class Minisyncoccia; order UBA6257; family GWB1-50-10; genus DATGCT01. Next base: position 4,398 of record CAZJVK010000002.1, read on the forward strand.
ATTGGTAGCGGCAAGAAGTCCGGTAAAAAAACCAATAACCGTAGAAACCCCCAAACTGATTCTGGTTATAAGTTTCTCAACGCCAATCCCTCCTTCCCTTTGCTTTATATCCTGCCGCACCGCTCTTCCTCGGGTAAGACGGGAAGCTATTTTCAGATTGAGATAAACAAGCCCGAAAGTAACTGCCGCTACTATAAGAAAAATGAAAATCTGACTGTTTAAAACAGTAGTGAATATATTTCCAAACCCAAGAGCGTCAAACCAATACCAATCTGTAATAAGGCCGGCTAAACTGGAGCCGAACCAAACTAAAAGCAAAACTGCCGCGAATATATAAATAAAAACCTTTCTCTTTATCATATGCCTTATGATACCATTTCTAAACTAAATTATAAAACCCAGAGCCGCTCCCAAAAAACAGAGCAAGGTAAAAATCAAGTAATTAGCTCTAAGCCCGCCCTTGTTGTTATTTTAAATATCGCCTTATTCTTTCTCTATCTTCATTTCTCTTATCTCCTTTAAAATACATCTCAATAAACTCAACTTTCTTTTCCTTCTCAATATACGAGTAAATAACTCGCAAGGATGATCCTTTTAAATATCTACAAAAAAGACGAGCTTTAACTATTTTAACACTTTCGGTTTGGGTAACAATATTAAAATGTTTACTATTACCAAGTGGTACAACCGAAACAACATTTTTAAATTCCTGCAGATCACCCGAGAGAGATTTGTACCTTCTTGCAAACCGCTTGCATTCTTTTGTAAATTCAGGCAACTCATCAAAGTTCATCATCATAATTTCTTACGGAATGACGCTCATCGCGATAAAAGACACTCTCATACGAAAGCGGCTTGCCATCCTTAGCAACTTTCCATGGAATATCTTCGTGTGAATAATTTTCTATTTCTTTTGCGTTCTTATTAGAAAGGCGTGCTAAAACATCATCAATGTGTTCTATTTCGCGTGCTGAAAGAGAATTAAGATTTGGCCTTTTAATTGGTAAATATTTCTTTTGTTTATATTTAAAATACCGGCTTTTAACTGCCTCAATCTCTCCTTTTTCCTGCATATCCGCAATAATAGCTCCGAGCTCTTTTGAAGTGGGCCCATGATGATTTTTAATATATGTCGCACCGAGCAAATTTTCTTCAAACTTTTCGTAGTAATCAAAATCTATAAAGTAAAGCAATTTGTGAAGTACGGTTTCACCAATATTCGGCTTACTTCCAACTTCCCCAAGTATATACAAAAGAACTTGCTTAAATTTTTCAAGATTTTTGCTCGTTACACGAATCTCCATAGTGCGGTTCGGCGCCTTCTTTATTTTTTCTAAAATCACTTTTGGCGCTTTTGCTTTTCTACCCTCAAGTAAATTATTTAGTGAAATTCCAAAAACATCTGCGAGTTTTTTTACCTCAGTAATAGTTACATCCCTTTCTCCTTTTTCAATTTGCGTATACGTAGGCCGTGACATTCCAAGCTCTCCCGCCATATATTCTTGCGAAAAACCACTATTCTCGCGTAATGCCCTAATTTTTCTAAATAGATATTTAACCATATATCTATTATATTCTGTAAAGAAACCTTGTCAAGTGGCTCAGTAAGAATATTTAACATTATCCCTGGGAACTATCTCCCTGATCTAAGAAGAAATAAAATCTAAAATCTCAGAAATTTCCTTTGTCTTATTAAAGTGCTCTTCACTACTCTTAATTATTGTTTTAGCTGATAATTTTTCTTCAAAAAATTCCTTGTTAGATAAGGGAACATATGGGTCATTATCTGAAAGGATGCATAAAAAATTATTTGTATGTTCTTTTATTTTCTCAAAATTAATAGGGGTCTCCATCCAAGGCCTCGCAATCTCAACAACTTCTTTTCCTTCTTCCTTAATTGTATTCTTATCTAATTCCATCCAAGGCGCAACAAAAATACATCCCTTAACCTTAATATCTGAATTCAAAGTTTCCAAATATCTTAAAACGGCCTGGCAACCAATACTATGTCCAATAAAATAAGTTTCTTTATCTAAATCTTTAACATTTTCTTTTAAAAAACCAACCCATTCTTCAATAACAGGTTTGTCCGTATTGGGCATATTAAAAGAAATCACTTCAAATTCTTTTTCTTTTGCTTTCTCTTTCAACCATCCAAACCAGCCTTCGCTGGAATCGCTTCCTCCCCAACCATGTATAAGATATATCTTTTTCATTTTACTAATACAAATTTAAAATTGATCGATTGAGCCGGAAAAATAGAGCTGACCCCGTTTTCTTCATGTATAAAAGTTATCCACGGCCGGCTATTGACATAGAAATAAAATTTGTTACACTAATAATGTCTTTCGGTTTTATTTTTCAACCGAAAGGGTTATACATCCTATGGCTACCCTCTTAGTTGAGGGTAGCTTTATTTTTAGTTACACGATGATGTAAGTTTTTACCCCAAGTTTCATCTATCTTTCTTAAATCAAAATATCCATCTCCACCAGTTTTTAACTCTTCTGAGATGCTTCCCTGAGATGAAAAAATATAAACTTTCTTACCCCTGTTTCTTAGATAGGATACTAATGCCAAAAAATCGGAATCGCCAGAAAATAAAACAGCGATATTGTATTTATCAACATGGTGCAAAGCATCAATTGTTATTTCAACATCCATATTACCTTTTTCTATAATAGATTCTCCAATTTCGCTAATAACAGAAATTCTTTTCAATTCCTTCTTTCTCACAACAAAACCAAGTCCTTTTTTAAGATAGGTGTAAAATTTATGTTTCCCATCTAAATCGTAATCTCGGGTTCCCTTTTTTGGATAAGCGTCGTAATAAAAAACTTCAACTTCATTGGCATCAAATTTTTCCTTGAAATAATTTTTAAGATGACTGTACTCAATAAATTTCCTTTTAGACTTTACAACATTCCAAACATTTGAGGCATCGATAAAAACATAAATCACATTTCCTTTTTTCTCTTTATCTTCTTGATTAAACATACTTTCATCGCTTTTATTTATTCTTTTGGTAAAGGGGGTCCTTGAAGTCCTTTTGTTTCTGGAACTCGAGGAGAGATATGATCCTTATGATAAATATCTTTATAAATCAAAAATGGTAAAAAAGCTGAAATTAAAACAAAAATTCCTACTCCAATAAATAAAACATTAAACCCAAACGCATTGGCAATTATTCCTCCTAAAGCCCCGGAGATCCCAGTTCCAATTCCAATAATAGTGGCTCTAGTAGCCCATTCAAAAGCTTCTTTCCCTTTATCAATATGACGTGTAAAGATTGCCGTCCAGCCAGGGATATTCATTGCCATTCCCAAAGAATAAAGCCCTCCTAAAGCATAAATATGCCAAGGCAAAGAACTAAAAATATAACCAAAAACTGCCCCGGCTGCCAAAATGTTTCCAATAATTACAAAATAAAGATCGTCTTTCTCTCCATGATTTTTATCTAAATATTTACCAAAAGGAATCATGAATAAGGACCTAACCCCGAAATAAATAGCCGCGGCAAACCCGGCTACCATAGCTGCTTCTCCCATGTCTCCAACTATAATCTTTTGGGCAATAAAAATAGCAAAAATTGGAACAATAAATCCAAAACCGGTCAAAAGAGCAACATCGGAAGCTATCATCACTTTTATAACTTTATTGATTGATCTAAGCATGTTGTTTTATTATATCTTTTAAAAATTCCAGTGTAAAATCACACAATTAGAAGTTAAACATCTCTATGTTTTTCCCTAAAATTCGCTTAGCGTACCTAATTTTTCTTTGTTTTTCGTCTCTTTCCTAATAATCCGCCAGTGGAAAAGGTATAAAGGCAAACCAATTAAAATAAAAGCTAAATTTTTAGAGGCGTCTTCGTGTCTTTGGCTAGTAAGATAATCTATTTTGGCTTCTGCTTCTTGCCATTGTTTGTAATTCTGATACCACTCTTTTATTGCTGTTTCTTCTTCTTCGGTTAATTCCCCTTCAGTTAATTCCCCGCCTTTTTGATATTTTTCAATTCTTTCTATTGAAATTGGAACTGTGCCAAAATGCTTATATTCCTGCCTGATTCTTTGAGGTTCTTCGGCTTTGGTAAAAATAAAGATCTTAAGTCCCATATCAACAAAGCTAACCGTACCAATGGTCAACAAAACTAAGCCAATCAAAGCAAAAAGATAAAGATAAATTGTTCTAACTAAAGAGTGTTTTTCCATTTTATTTTTTATTTAATTTTGAATTCTTCAACCTTTATTTAGGTAAACTTAAAACTATTTTAATCATACCGAATTTAAACAATTTAGCAAAAGAAAGTTTAAAACTTTTTTGGAATATTGACTTTTAAAATAAATTTGGTATAAGTAAATATATAAAATTAATTTAACTCAAAGCTGTTCATCCGCTTTCTGAAAAGCGGTTTTAATTTTTTCATGGAAATACGAAATATCGCAATTATCGCCCATGTAGACCACGGCAAAACAACCCTTACTAACGCACTAATGCGGCAAACGGGAATGTCGGAAGCCGGAGACACTATGGATAGCGATGCGCTTGAGCAAGAAAGAGGTATAACAATTTATTCAAAAAATACCTCTGTCTATTACAAGGGCACAAAAATAAATATAGTGGATACGCCGGGCCACGCTGACTTCGGTTCAGAAGTTGAACGTGTTTTGCGTTCCATTGACTCCGTGCTTTTAGTGGTTGACGCTCAAGAAGGCCCAATGCCTCAAACAAGATTTGTTTTAAAAAAATCGCTCGATTTAGGATTAAGACCTATCGTGGTGCTTAATAAAATTGACAAGTCCGCCGCAAGGCCTGATATCGTACAGGAGATGATTTATGAACTCTTCCTTGATTTAGGAGCAAATGACGAACAGCTTGACTTTACAACGATTTATACGATAGCTCGAGATGGAATTGCTAAAATAAACTTAGATGATGAAACTAATGATTTGACTCCCCTCTTGGATACAATTTTGAAAGAAGTACCGGCTTCTTCAAGTGAAGAGGTAAAGAATAAACCTCTGCGTATACAGCCCTTTAACCTCGCTTATGATAATTTCCTTGGACGACTTGCTATTGGTAGAGTTTACGAAGGAAAAGTAAATGATACTTCTAATATAATTATCAAAGACGTCGAAGGAAAAACCCGTAAAGGTAAGATTTCAAAACTATTCACTTTTGAAGGAGTAAAAAGAAAAGAAGTAAAATCAGTCAACGCCGGCGACATTGTAATGATTGCCGGTCTTCCTGATATATTTATCGGAGAAACCATTTGTGTGAACGCGGAACAGGAAGCTTTGCCGGCTATTAACATTGACGAACCAACTATCTCGTTAAATTTATTCACCAACAACTCTCCATTTGCCGGAAGGGATGGAAAATATGTTACGAACAGGCAACTCAAAGAAAGATTGAAAAAAGAATTGGAAGTTAATGTTGGCTTGAAAATTGACTTCTCTGCTATTGGCAACCACAAAATCTATGGCAGGGGCGAAATGCATATCGCAATTCTGCTTGAAAATATGCGTCGTGAGAGTTATGAAATGCAGATATCACAACCGCGCGTAATTATCAAAGAAGAAAAAGGTATAAAGCTTGAACCATTTGAAGAAGTTACCATTAATGTACCGGAAAAAATGTCCGGAACTGTTATCAAAAAACTCTCAATTAGATGCGGTAATATGATAGAAATGACACCGGAGCACGGTAATGTAAAAATCGTTTTTGAGATTCCGACCAGAGGATTACTTGGATATAGAAATGAGTTTGTGGTTGACACTAAAGGTGAGGGAATTATTTACACCAGGATTATTGGATTTAAACCTTACGTCGGCAATATCAAAAAGAATAACGTAGGGTCAATGATTTCAATGGCGACAGGGAAAACTCTCGGCTTCTCACTCTTTAATCTCCAAAATAGAGGAGCTTTATATATTAAAGCCAGCACAGAAGTATATGAAGGAATGGTTATCGGAAATACGGCAAAAGGACGCGATTTAACAGTAAATCCGACAAAAGGAAAACAATTAACAAATATGCGCGCCGCCGGATCCGACGAAGCAATTAATCTAACGCCGCCTATAAAATTAACGCTTGAAAAAGGTATGAGTATTATGAGTGAAAACGAATATTTAGAAATTACTCCAAATAATATCCGTCTAAGAAAACAATTCCTAACCGAAAATGAAAGGACTAAGGCAAGTAGAAATAAATAAAATCTTAAATCAGAACCTATTTAATTTAGAGCTCTTCTTTTTGGAACTTCTCTTCCTGGGTTGCATCTAATTTCCTGATAATCTTTGTTAACTCGGCGAAATGCTCTTTTTCGTCATCTCTAATATGACCTAAAATTTTCTTAACTTCCTCGTTGTCGGTTCCATCTATATGTTCCTGATATTGGTTTACTGCCTTTAATTCCTCTATCAAATCTTCTCTTAGGTTTTTTAAAGTTTTGTTATCCATATTTTTAATTATTTTTATTTTAGTTATGACCTTTAGTAAATCCTACCAAAAAACCATCAAAATGGGAACTTAAAACTTCCTTGAGGGACGTGAGGGGTGTTGAACATCCCTCAAAAGTTAATTTAATACCGCTATTTAAAAAAGATGGGGATTTCTAAAGCATCGTCATACTCCGGCAAGCCGGAGGGATTGTCTTTTCTAAGTATTAAATTTCCATTATCGCCGTAAGTTGGTTTTTCGAATTCCAAAATCGCTTCAAAAGGCACAAAATCTTCAGTCATCCACTCATCTTCCGTCCGGGCAATACCTTCGGCAATTATAAGCCCATCCCAATTAGTCAATATGATTGGAAAATCTCCTTCAAAAAACCACGTTCCCCTCGCCTCACCTTTAATAATGAGAGGGCTGCTGATAGATTGATTAGGACGAGGCGCATCTAACCGTATTAAATTTATCTTTTCTAATTCATTTCCAATGTTCTCAACATAGGTATTATCTCCACTACGGCATTGTCGGGGATAACTCTCCATAACCGGATTGCCTTCAGCAACACATTCCATGAAATTAGTTGCTCCTCCCTGCGTATTTAAATTCCAATCCTTATTACAAACAACTAGCACCACAACCGCTAAAATCGCTAAACTTAAAATAATTAACAAAACTTTTTTCATATTTCTATAATACCGTAAAAACTCTTTTCTATTCCCTGTTTTTCTTGCTTTCATGATAATTTTTATATTGTGAATAACTATTATTTTTCAATAAACGCTTGTGATATGCTAATAACATCCACAAGAAAAAACACCTCTTTAGATTTCGTCCTCTAGCGGTGCTTTTTCATTTTTGCTCTAATTTCTTTCGTAAATTATCCATAAACACAATTTTCTCCTTGGTTTCATTATTTCAATTTTCCCACTCCTATTACATATAAAGGTATTTCATCATCAATAAGATCCAAGGCTTTTATTACAACGTCATCCAAAAAACCACCCACACAACAAGAACCCAACTCTTCTTGGGCGCAGATTAACTGTATATTTTGAGCCATATGACCTGCTTCAATAAAGGAATAGGGGTATGCCTTATATCCATATTTTATTTCCAGCCGAGATATTACAGATGTTAAAACAAAAGCTACGGCTGTGTTTTTTAAATGAGAAGATATAATTTTTTCTTCTTTTTTACGGAAATCTTTTTCCAAAAGCAGTTCTAGGTTGTCATCTTTTATATTATAGTGATAAACTCCGGGATTAAGACCTATCACGCTAAAAGAAATAATGTATGTTTCAACGGGAAATCTTGCTCCGCCTGAAGGATAGGTCCTTTTTTCGGGGCTACGTTCAGAATCCACTATCCCATTGCTTCTTAATACAACCGCCAACTCTTGAAGAGAAATTCCCTTCTTAGAAAAAATTCGTGTTGATTTCCGCTTACTCCACAATTCATTCAATCCTTTAAAGGTTTTTCTATCGTTTCCAGAGGTTTGGGGGAGAGAAATTGAGGGTAATCTGGGATATGTTTTATAAAAAGCGTGAGAATAAGCAATTGGAGGAAATTTTCCTACATCTACAATCTCCTTCAACTTGGTCTTGTTATAAAAGGTTTTGGTATCTTTTATCATTAAGATATTGGGTGAGGTTTTAATGTCTTATTATATTTTATCTCTCCATAATGAATACTGTAAAGAGCTCTGAAATTTTCGTCCAAATACAACGGGTGTAATTCGGGAATTATCACCTTTTTCCCTTCAAAACCCTGTTTTCTAACCTCCGGGAGGGTTATATCCGCGCTAAAAATGTTATACCCTCTAGATTTAATTTTATTAACAGCCTCATCTTCGGTAATATCGCCTTCTGCAAGTTTGTTATAATTCACTTTGTTAGAACTTTCTAACCAGAAATTTAAATCTTCTATTCTTTCCAAAGAATACCAATAGAAAAACCTTCTAGTCATAGAATCTATTTCGTTTTCTTTTGGTAGATTAGTAAGATGAAATTTTCTGATAAGCCTACTTACCCCCCTCCACTGGATAGACTCCAATAAAGCTTCTTTTATAGCGTCTTTGTGTTTAAAGTTAGAGCTAGCCCCCACACAAACTGCAGGTCCAAGCCCTGTTCTATCTAAGGTAACTACCAAAGAACTAGGAATTTCCAAATCTGTAGTTATGTCAAAAATATAAGGTTCTAACTGATAACGTCCCAAATAGTCAATCGTTTCTACTATTTCATCTGGTAGATTCGTCACTCTCGCAAGGTGTTTCTTTTTAAGATAAGCAGAGATTGAGGCGTCTCGCTCAATAGATTCAAGAAACCCAGTTTTAAAAGCATGATTTTCTCCAATAGGTCCTAAAGCAGCCCCCGTACTTATCATTTCCTTTCTTATGGGAAATTCATCACTAAATTGGAGAGAGAGGAATACCAATTGAGCGGGAATAAAAGTATTTTTTCCAGTAGAAATGTTTTCAACAGGCCACCAACGATATTCTTCATTCCTTATTCTCTTTAAGTACTGCCTTTTATCACCTAACTGCTCTCCCGAATAACAACGGAACGATTCTGGATCTACAAGCTTATCTTTATTAGAAGAATATTTAGAAACAAAAAAAATCCTCTTGTCAGGATTGAATAAACATAATCTTTCTAACAGCTCCCCAGCAGATTTTATTTTAGCTACGATTCTATTCTCATCAAAACCATTACCAAATTGGTTAATAATATAATACTTGCTTTTTACTCTCCTGCTAGGAAAGCAAGCATACGCTGGAATTTTCGGCTCATCGGTAAGATAAATAACTCCTTCGGGTTCTTCTATTAATCCCGTACCCACTAAGGAATTCAAAGCGGACTGGAAATACATTTTATTCTCCATCTTTGAAAAATGAAAGATTTACACCTTATTTTCAGTCCTATAGGTTATGGGTTTAGCTCTACAGCTTGTTGTTGCGCAAGTAGCATGATTACCCACTGTTGTGTTTATGTATTTTTCCAATCCTCCGCCTGAAAAAGATTTTTCCTCTTTTATTACATAATAAGGCGCATTTTCTATATATGAAGCTTCTGCTAAAAGTTCTTTTAAAGAAACTCGTTGCGTTTTTTTATTAAAACCCGAACCCGTAATCACGTTCTTTTCTTGATTTATTTTTTTCATAATAAATTAAATAAACTATTAGTAATTTACCGACCTTTAAAAAGAGTAATCCATTATGAATAGTATGTCAATTTTTTATATCAGAAAAGTTACGATCAAAAGCTCATGAAATAAAGGTACACTATGATTTACTCTTATTTACACTATGTCTTATTCAAACGTTTCAAATCAATATAAAAAACCCCAAAAGGGGTTGGTTTTACGGCGGTGAATTAAAATAATACAACTCACCATTATAAGTTGTGCTTCGTTCTGTCTATACAGGGAAATGAATCTATTTACGCCGTTTACTGGCTTTTTTTGCCAACATTTCACGTTTTATCGCAAGCCGTTTTTTGGTCTTTTTTGAATGAGACCTTTTTTTCTTTCCTACTCCCGTATCTCTTTTTGCCATATATACAATCATACACTATTTAACTTCCAATTCTAAACAACAAGAAAAGAAGTTGGAAACTTTTTATAACTTCTGTATAAAAAACCCCCGAGCAAAGGGGGAATTTTTTTCAAAGGTTGTTTTCCTTCAATTAAGGCAGATGACTAAATAAAACTTTCGGTGACACTTCGGATAAAATAACTTAATCTCAACGCTTTGCTGTCCTTTACAAACCTCCATTCTTGCGAGTTTCATAATTTATTCCTCCTCTCTTTCTCTTCGGTTATACCTTACCACAAATATTAATGCAACTATAATTACTACTGACACTATAATTTTTAAAACTGTCATAACTTACCTCCTTAATTTTTAATTTACTGTTCTTATTATAACACGTTAGCCCAAAGAAAAAAGCTGCTAGAAATTTCTAGCAGCTTTTAATGTTTTAGCTTACCGGTCTTTCTTTTCGGTAAGTTTGGAAGATTTAGAAGGTTTCTTAGTCTTTTCTTCCGGAGTATAAGTGCCCGGAAGTCTGAGTACTCCATCTCCCGTCTCATCATTAAAGGTAATATCAACAGCAGTTCCGTCTTTTAAAATCCGGTGCTTCTCCGCTTTCACAGGAGAGTTATCGGTTTTAAATTCACTAATGAATCCACGGAATGTGATATACCCATCCTTGATGTTAAGCGGTCCCTCTGAATTTCTTTCAAAAGTATTCTGGGGACGCACAAAATAAACTACCGCCGCCCTTCCAAGTTTGTTCTCAACAATAATACGGAATTCGACAAAAGCTCCAACTTTTCTTACCTCTCTTGCAGAATCAAAGAGAAGAACGCCGAGAACTCCGTGTAACGGGCCTTCTATAATTTGAAACTCTGTTTGTTTTCCCACGGAATTCAAAAGTAAGGCTTTTACTTGATTTGGTTTCATGATTTCCTCCTTTTATTTAATTTTCAAATAACTATTTAACTAAAAACAGAATAGCACATTTCTGTGCTATTTGTCAAGGACTTACTCTCAAGCCTGAAATTTATATTTACCTTTTTATATTTTGTCAAAAACCGCCGTTTTGACGATTCTTGAAACCTCTCGGTCGGCTTATTCTATACAAAACTCACAATTTTTTTAGTTAATTCATCTTTTCCTTTGTTTGTTTTGGCTGAATATCCCAAAACCGGTATATCTCGCGCTTCTTTTCGGATTAACGAAAGCTGTTTTTCCACGGCATTTTTAGCTAATTTATCAATTTTGTTTGCGACAATAACGATTTGATGTTTATTTGCCTCAAGAATTTTTATCATATCCCGGTCAAGAACGGTTAAACCGACTTTAGCGTCAATAATTAAGAAAACTGCTTTAGGTCTCGCATTGGAAAATTCCACATACCAAAAAATTCTTTTGATTATTTTGTTGCGCTCCAATATTGAACGCTTCGCGTATCCATATCCGGGAAAATCCACAAAATAGAAAGAATTATTAATGCGGAAAAAATTCGCTTCACGTGTTTTCCCCGGCACCTTGCTTGTTTTTACAAGGTCTTTTTTGCCGACTAAGGAGTTGATCACGCTTGATTTCCCCGCATTAGAACGGCCAAAAAAAGCGATGTGTGGTAAATTATCTCCCAAACCGTAATCGTCCCCGATAACACCTTTAACAAATTCTGCTTTTAATATTTTCATATTTATTTTTCACTTTCCAATCTTGCTTTAAGTAAAAAAATGGTTTCTTCACGAAGCTTAGCTCGCGCCCAATCTTTTTGGTTTTCGGTCAAAAATTCGCCGAGGCCGTCTAAAATATTTCGATTATTCATTTTTTCTAATAATTTGACGCATTGCTCCAATGTTTTCTTAAAAGACATACCGGTCCTTTTCTCTACGATCTCTTTATTGATTGGCCAGTTATTTTTGGTAAAAAAATACACATCAAAAACATCTCGGCTTGTCTTGCCGACTCGTTCGTACATCGCCATCAATTTATTAGCAAACATATCTTCGCGGATCATGACGAGCATAGAAATACCAAGTAATGTTTTGAGTTCGTAACGAGAGCCAAACTTTCTACGATTCACTTCAATCTTTATATTCTGAGCTTTCTGATTATATGAAAGAATAATAATCAAATTATAACGTTTAATTCGCGACTCTCGTATTTCCCCATAGCCCTGAGCAATCTTTAAGATTTTTTCTAATACCTCTTTCTCCTTACCCTCATTCAAGAGATCAAAATCAAGATCAACTGAATAACGGTTTAAACCATAAAACATAAGGGCGGCCGTTCCGCCCTTGAAACCAAGATGCGGAGCAATTGTTGTGTCAGTATAAATTTCTTTGAGAATTTGAAGCTGTATATTTTTGTGTATTAAGTAATCTAATGTCATAGGTTTATTTGGTATTTTTATAATATTTAAAATACTCGTTGACTTTCTTTATCATTCTCTTGTTATTGTAAATAGGCAAAACCTCAAAAACCTTATCCCAGTCCAAGGGGTCTAAGTGGTCAAAATGATAGTCCTTGCTTACATAGATTCTATCCAAAAAAGCCCTCTCTTTTGTAGCAATGGCGTAACCGTCTTTGTGTTCAATGCCGGTAGTATTTGACAAAACATAACTCTTCATTCGTACAAATATAATTTTTTGGCCATCTATGTCTATCTCTCTATTTACATACGATGCAGTAAAAATATTGCCGTAATACTGAAAATTAATCCCGGCCCGGGTCAAGACGGTCTCAAAACTGATATACGAGGGTGTATAGATTCTTGTCGCCAATTCAAACTTGTCGTAATTTTTGTCTTTTGCGTACAAACCACGACGAACTCTAATTAACTTTCCCGCCTTAACATACTTGTTTAATCTGGCGCTGACCGTATTTTTTCTTTCTTCGGACCACAACAAAGCAACATCTTTAGTTGAAAAGATGGTTTTAGAGAATCTTAACAAAATTCCCAAATATTCTCCTTTTGTAGGTTTTTTATCCATTTTTATACTGGAAATTACCTTAAAGGTTATTTCCAGTTCATATATTACTACAAAGCCGGTTTTTATGCAACCATCAGTTTGTAAAATGGATAAGTAAAATGGAGTCAGCTCTATTTACGCTGATAATTATATATGATTCTGCCCTATTAATTTATCTTTAGTAATTCAATATCAAACACAAGTGTTGCGTTCGGCGGAATTGGACCTCCGGGCGTACCGGTCGCGCCATATCCCAAAGATGGCGGAATAGTTAATTGTCTTTTTTCCCCAACTTTCATACCCAAAATTCCTTTTTCCCACCCTTTTATCACGTGTCCCTCGCCAAGCATAAATACAAAAGGCTGTCCATGGTCATAGCTAGAATCAAATTTCGTTCCATTAGTTAATTCCCCAATATAATTTACGGTCACAGAATCACCAACTTTTGCTTCTATTCCACTCCCCTCTTTTAATGTTTTTATTTGCAACTCATCAGACATTTTTGTTTGATTATTATTAACAAGCTGGGTATTTGATTCATTTTTAAAGAATAAAAAATAAACCGCTAACAGCACCACAATTAAAACAATTACTAATATGATTAATGTTTGTTTTGGCATATATTATTTTTGTTAATTTATTTATAAGTTAAGAAAAAGGAGTTAGTAGCCTTTTTCTTCAAAGTCTTTCCAATCTCCCCTTTTCTCTAACGGGATTCATATTTTTCTATACCTTGTGCTTCGGCCAAGGCCGATGCGTTCGACTAATTTCAAATCCTTCAGCCGGGAGAGCGCTTGTTTAATGGTTACTTTAGGAATCTTGCCCTTAAGCTTTTTATCAACCCCCGCAACGCTTAAAGTTTTATCTCGGTCAAATAAGTTATAAACCTGTAATTGTTTTTCGGAAAGTAATTTCTCCGGCTGTTCCGCTTCCATAATTTTCTTTGCCTTTTTTGTCTGCTCAATCAGGGTGTCCAAAAAGAAATTAATCCATGTAGTTATATCTTCATTTTTGGTTTTATGTTTTTTTTGAGTGGCTCGTAATGCCAAATAATATTCAGTTTGATGATCCTCAATAATTTCTTCCAAAGACACATAAGGAACATAAGAATAGCCTTCTTTTAGAAGAAGAAAATTCGTTAGGGCCCGGGAAAGCCGACCATTGCCATCGTGAAAAGGATGAATGGCCAAGAATTCAAAAACAAAATTAGCAATCGCAAGTAAAGGATGTAATTCATCTTTTTCTAATTGTTCTTGTATCCAAAATAAGATATCATCCATTTCTTTTTTAACTAAATAAGGCGGCGTTGGTCTGAAAAGAACAATTTCCTCGCCTTTTTCATTTTTAGCAACAACAATATTATCAGTGGTTTTATATCTGCCTTGATGTTCTTGATCTTTTTTTGAGAACTTCAGCATAATATTATGGAATTGTAAAATCTGCCCTTCGGTCAATTTAAGGGTTTTGTAATTATCAAAAATTCTTCCCAAAAGATTGGCGTAACCGGCGTTCTCTTCTTCGTCTCGGCCTTTGGGAGGTCGTGATTTAAGCCCTCGCAAAAGACGGGCAATTTCTTCGTCTTCCATTTTGGCTCCTTCAATACGGGTGGACGCTCCTGTGCTGGTAATGATTACTGATTGTTTAAGACGACCCAAAATTTGGGGACCTAAACGCAGGCTTCCTCGCCAAAGTCCTTTGAATTCGTCAATTTTAGCAACCTTGCTTAATATTTCCGATGTCAGCCTTATTCGTTTTTGAAAGCGATTTTTCTCCATTGTTTTACTTATTTTATCGTATATTACTAACTATATACAATTATATACGATAGTATTCTAATGTCAATAACCACAATACATTAGAAAAAGGGGTTAGGAGCTTTTTCTTTAAGAAATCTCCCCTTTTCTCTAATAATAACCCGTAAATTAAATCTATCAACT
>CAZJVK010000003.1:0-14411 GCA_964549725.1 uncultured Candidatus Saccharibacteria bacterium
CAGTAGCAGTCACCCTCATCCTTAATCCAGCAGAACTAATAAGACAGGGAAGAGATAGTACCCGCCTTTCTGATATGGCAACCATTGAGAAAGCCATTGGTCTTTACCAAGTTGACCAGCCAGGTGCCTGGCTGGGCACATCCTCAATCGCTTACATCTCTCTTCCAGACTCAAACTCCGACTGTTCTTCATATAATCTACTAGGCCTCCCTGACGGCTGGTCATACCATTGCGTACCATCAGCATCTTCCACTAATGTGGACGGAACTGGCTGGATACCTATTAATCTCACTCAAGCAAGCTTTTCATCCCCCCTTTCAAAATATCCGATTGACCCCGTAAACTCAGCCACTTCCTCCCTTTATTACACCTACTACGCCGGTTCATACGAACTAACAGCCAATGTGGAAAGTACCCGCTACCTTACCGAAGAAGCTGATGATGGCGGAGATCTTAGCACAATGTATGAAAGAGGCACTCACTTTAACTTGGCTGTAGTCCCTACAGCCGGTGATTGGATTACCGTTCCCGGAGATTCCACCTATAACACTGGTGACTTTAAAGTAATGAAGTATGAAGCGAAGTGTGTAACAAGCGACGGAGAACCTCTAACCATTCCCACTGATGTTGTTGGTGTTGGTGTTTATAATGTTTATGACGATAACGCCACTGCCTGCACCAGCGCTAACAGTAGAAGTATAGCCGCCACAGCTAAAGGATATCCTATTACTCGTATCTCTCATAATAAAGCTAAGGTATATTGCCAATCAATTGGAGCCCATCTCATCACAAACGATGAATGGATGACAATTGCCAGGAATGTGGAACAGATTGATGAGAATTGGACTAACGGTTCAGTTGGCTCCGGCTGTTTGTTTCGAGGGAACTCGGGAAATACCACCTGCGGATATGACGGCCCCAACCCGGACTCGGGTAATTATCGAAATGATCGAGCATCTCTCACTTTATCCAATGGAGAGGAAATCTATGACCTGGCTGGTAATGTCTGGGAGCATGTGAAAAGAGATTCAGACGATACTCTTACATCAACTGGCGAGCAACCAGATACGGCAAGCCCCACTGGATCTTTCGGCTGGAGACAATTTACTGCTATTTCAGACTGGGATGGTTTTACCAGCCAGATGGTTGAATTATCTAATACTTCCTGGGATACATCTCAGGGAGTGGGGGCGATTTATCACTGTGATGGATGTTCAGATTCAACCGCTGACCGTATTTTTCTTCGTGGTGGTTATTTGGATTCTTCGGCTTGTGCCGGAGCTGCCACGTTGGTTATCTATTGGGATGCAGAGGACTGGTCTTATGGAGATGGCTTTCGCTGTGCTTACTAAGGAAATTTGTATGATTTGAGGATGTTGAATTTCCAAAATCCACGTTATATTTACTACATACTACTTATTACTAACTAATCATGCGTTATAAAATATTATCTCACACAGCAGACCTTAGGCTGAAAGTTTTTGGCGGTGATTATGAGGAACTTTTTGTAAACGCCGCTTTAGGTTTGGTAAATATTCTTTTTGAGGATTATAAAAAACTAATTAAGCGGGCCCGGGGGCATAAGAAAATTACAATTGAGTCTGAAAGTGCAGGCACGCTTGTAGTTGATTTTTTAAATAAAATTCTTTCGGAGAGTAATATTGAGAAAAAGATTTTTCCGAGAATTAAAATTTTAAGGGTTTCACCGAAGATAGTGGAAGCCCAGCTTTTTGGAGTTTCGGTTGACCATTTTGATAAGGACGTAAAGGCAATTAGTTATCACAATGCGGAAGTTAAAGAAAAGGAGGGGGAACTGGAGACAACTTTAGTTTTGGATATATAAAATCGAGGTATTGACACAGGAGAAGAAAGGAGTAAAACTTAAGTAAGAAAGTTAGAAAGTAGGAAATTTATGAATCTTATAAAAGTAAAGAAAAAATCACAAATTACTATCCCCAAGGAGGTGCGGGAGAAACTTGGCGTTGAGCCGGGAGATTATTTCAATGTAGATACGAAGGGGGATAAAATTATTCTTACTCCTCAAATTATTTCTCCCAAAGGTGAAGTTTCCAGCCTTTCCAAAAAAGGAGAGAAAGGGTTGAAGGAGTCGCTAAACCAATTGAAGAAAGGAAAAATTTCTGTATACGAGAACGTCAATGAAATGGTGGATGTAGAATAGGCAGTCATTATAAGTTATTAGAGTAAGAGCAATGCGGAAATATAATTTTGACGTGAAAATAACTTTTACAAAGCATGCTCGGGAAAAGTTTAAGATTTTGGAAAATCACGGCTTTATTGTGAAAAAATCACAAGTTAAAGATATTCTTCAAAAACCAGATAATGTTAAGAAAAGTGATTTATTTGTTTTCATAGCTCAGGGAGCAATAAATGAAAAGTACATTTTAAGAGTTGTTTTTAAGAAAGAGAAAGATATAATAAAAGTAATAACTTTTTATCCTGTCAGAAAAGAAAGGTATTTATAAATTATGACTAAGCTAAGAAAAATTTCATATGAACCGGAGGCTGATATTTTAAGAATTGAGGTTTCGGACGGAAAAATAAGTGATGCGCTGGAAAGCGGGAATTTTGTGATGCACGTGGACAAAAACAGCAAACCTGTTTATGTAGAGGTTCTTAACGCAAGTAAGTTTTTGTTAAAATCAAACGATATAATGGTAAAGAAGTTAGTTTCAGTAAAGTAGTGTGGAGGCAACGTTGATTCTATTTTTTGAGAAATCTGCGGACGTTCAACGTCCGCAGATTGGTTTAGATGGTATAATATAGGCAATGATAAAAAAAGAGGATTTAAAGAAAATTAACGAATATATTTGGGAGATTCCCGTAGGTTATCGCTCGGACATGCGGGTGCCGGGACGGATATATGCCTCCGAAGGAATTTTGGATGATATTTTGATAATAAGTACGAAATAATATAGAATATAAGGAGATAGTAATCATTAATTATATTTTATATGAGATTTAAGAACTGTTTAAAATGTGGAATAAAAGTTTCCAAGAATTGTCATTTAGGATATTGTAATAAATGTCGTAATAGAAGCGGTAAAAATAATCCTTTTTATGGTAGAAAACATAAAAAAGAAACAATAGAAAAAGTAAGGGAAAAGCTTTCTAAAATATCTAAAGAGTTATGGCAAGATAAAAATTATAGAAATAAAGTTATTAAGGGAGTATCAAAACCTAGGCGAGAAAGTTTTAAGGCGGAACAAAGCAAAAGAATAACCCAATGGTATCAAGATAATCCAAAACAAAAAGAAATCCGGAGTAAAAAGATGAAGGAAAGTTGGGAAGAAGGAAAAATAGAACCGAATATAAATTCTATAAATGAATCTAAATTGGAAAAAGAGTTAAGAGAAAAAATTATAAAGTTATTACCAAATAGAAATGTTAGAAAGTCAACAATTAAAATAAATAAAAAATGGTTTTATCCCGACATAAGAATTGATAAAAATATAATAATAGAATTCTATGGAAATTACTGGCACGCTAATCCACGGATATATAAAAAAAATGATATTATTCATCATAATTTAACCGCTGAACAAATTTGGCACGATAATAAAAAAAGAATTAAAATTTTAGAAAATAATAGATTTAAGGTATTTATAGTTTGGCAAGACGAATATCAAAACAATGAAAATAAAACTATAAAAAATATAATGAATAATTTATGAAGGTTAGAATAATTTGTAAAGAATACAATAGAAGAAAAATGAGATTGCCGCATTTAGGATTAGCGAAGAGAGTAGTTAGAATGAAGCCGGTAGGAGTGATTAAAGGTTAGTGTAATATATAATACTTTAAATATATGCGTCCCGATAGTGTTAATCAAGATTTTATAAAAAAATGGAAACTTTAACTAATAATAGGTCATATAATAAACATCTAACCGCCTACTACGGGTATGCCTAAAAGGCACACCCTAACACTATCGGGATGCGTCCCGATAGTGTTAACCAAAATTTCAATATGAAAACAAAGAATCAAAATTACATCAGGTCGAATAATCAAAACTTAACTATATATTACGGGTATGCCCCAACAAGGCACACCCTAACACTATCGGGATGCGTTTAACATTTTATGGCGGCGCCAAGACTGTTACCGGCGCTAATTATATATTAGAAGCAGAAAACGGAGAGAAAATAATGATTGACTGTGGGTTGCTTCAAGGCGGACATTACGCTGAGAACAAAAACTTTGAAGACTTTCCGTATAATCCTGAAGAAATCGGGGCGGTTTTTGTAACCCACGCCCACATTGACCACATCGGTCGGCTACCCAAACTTATCTCAAATGGATTTAAAGGGACGGTGTATTCAACCGAACCAACCAAAGCGTTTGCCAAGAGTCTTTTGGAGGATTCGGTAGATATTTTAGCTCGGGAGGCAAAGCGGTATGGGAAACCAGGATTTTGCAGACAGGGGGATATTAAAAAATTAATGAACCAGTGGCAGGAAGTGGTATACCATCAGAAAATTACCCATGGTCCGTTTCTGGTTACTTTTTATGACGCCGGCCATATTTTAGGTTCGGCATTTATAAAAATTGAAGCGGATGGAAAATCAGTAGTTTTCTCCGGTGATTTAGGTAATTCGCCGGCGCCTCTTATAAAGGAAAGGGAATTAATACCAACGGATATTGATTATGTTTTTATGGAATCAGCCTACGGCGGGGAAAAACATGAACCAAGGGAAGGAGTGATGGATAAGTTGGAAGATATAATTGAAGCGACGGTGAAAAGAAATGGAGTGCTTCTTATCCCTGCCTTTGCGATGGAACGGACTCAGATTCTTTTACACCATATTCATGATTTAATGAGTAGTAAGAAAATTCCGAAAGCGTTGGTTTTTTTGGATAGCCCGTTGGCGATAAGAGTAACGGAAGTATATAAAACCTTCGCTGATGTTTTAGACAGAGAAACTCAGAAATTTTTAAGAGAAGGCCATAATCTTTTTGAGTTTCCCAATCTTTATAGAACGGAAACAACTGAGGAATCAAAAGCTATTTGGAAAAAAGAATCTCCGAAAATCATTATTGCCGGAGCCGGAATGTCTCAGGGGGGCCGTATTTTACATCATGAAAAACGATATTTACCCGATTCTAAAAATGCGATTGTATTTGTGGGATATCAAGTTAAAGGCTCGCTGGGCCGAAAGATTTTAGATGGAGCCAAGAAAGTTAAAATTAACGGGGATGAAATTCCGGTAAGAGCGCAGGTTTTCAGGATTTCCGAGTATTCATCTCACGCTGACCAACCTCAACTTTTGGAATGGCTCAAACCGGCGAGGTTTGATTTGAAAAAAGTATTTCTTATTCAAGGAGAGGAAGCGCAGATGGAAATTTTAAGTTCAAAGATTCAAGACAGGTTGGCGGTTGAGGTTGAAATCCCGGAAGAAGGAGATTCTGTAAGTTTGTGAACCGGTAAGCTTGTAAAAAAATGCCCAGTGAAACTTCGCTGCCGCGCCTAACGGCACGAGAGACCAAAAGTTAGCAGCATAGTTTCACCGGGTTCACCCCGTGAAATTACACTGATATCTTGCGATAGATTAGAGTAAGGTAAGGGTGTAATTTTATGGGATAGGCGTTATACTAAAACCAGTCGTGTTAATTAATTTATTAAATCAGTGAAATTTCTACGGGGATGAAGAAAAATAATATTTTTGGACCGACATATAAAATTTGCGTTTCCGGAGCGGCTGAGACCGGTCATTGTGACCCGGATGCGGTGAAGAAAGCCGAGGAAATGGGTCGTGAAATTGCCCGTCGCGGTTATGTTCTTGTAACCGGAGCGACAACTGGCATTCCCTACTGGGCGGCTAAAGGCGCTAAAGAGGAAGGAGGAACAGTGATTGGTTTTTCACCGGCGGCTTCTAAGATAGCCCATGTGAAATCATACCGATTACCTTTGGATTATCACGATGTAATAATTTATACCGGTTTTTATTACGCCGGCCGGAATTTAATTCTTATTCGTTCTTCGGACGCAGTTATTACAATCTGTGGCCGAGTGGGTACGTTAAATGAGTTTACGATTGCTTTTGAAGATGACAAACCAATTGGGGTGCTGGAAGGTTCCGGAGGAACAGCTGATATGGTTAAGGAGATAGTGAAGAAAGGTCATCGGGGACCGGGTAAAGTTGTTTTTGCTAAAGAAGTTCATGATTTATTGGATAAAGTAGAGAAAGTAATGGAATAAATAATGAAGAACTTTTTTTTGGCGGTTGGAATGATTGCCGGAACAGCTATTGGAGCTGGGATTTTCTCATTGCCTTATATATTTAACAAGCTCGGAATGCTAACTGGGCTTTTTTATTTGGTGGTTTTCGCCCTGATTTATTATTTGGTGCATTGGCAGTATGCGCAGGTGCTTCAGTCCAGCAGTAAAGAGCATCATTTTTCATATTTTGCAAAAAAGTATCTTTCGAAGTTTTGGGAAAAGATAGCTTCAGTAACAGTTATTTGCGGACTTATTTTCAGTTTAACAATTTATCTTATTCTTTCGAGAACTTTTGCGGGACTTATTTTTGGAGAGACGGGAGTGATAGTAATCATTGTTTTCTGGGTTTTGAGTTCAGTTTTGATTTTTAGCCGAAGCGCTTTGATTGGCTGGGCAGAAATAATAGGAGGTCTCGGTATCGTTTTTATTACCCTTCTTATTCTAATTGGAGGCGGAGATGGTCAAAAGGTAATCCTGCCGGCGGTGCGGCAGATAGGTTTTTGGGAAGCGCTTTTGCCATTTGGACCGCTTCTTTTTGCCTTTTCAAGCAGAGCTGCAGTTTCGAAAGTTGTAGGGTTTTATCGAAGCCTTTCCAAACGGAAGAGATTTCCTTTAAAAAAAGCAATCTTGTGGGGAACATTACTGCCGGTTTTTGTTTATCTTATATTTATTCTCGGCGTACTCCGATTGGTACCCGGTGTTTCACCGGATACGTTAGGAAGCTTAGAGGTTCTACCTCAGGGAATTCTTTTAATGATTGGAGTAATCGGACTTTTAGCCTTGTGGACTTCCTACTTTGTTATCGGCAGCAACATTTACGACATTTTAAGATTTGATATTTTAAAAAAGAATAGGTTAGCCGGTATAATTACCCTTCTTGCGCCTTTAGGATTGTATTTTTTAGGATTTAAAAATTTTATGGCGGCGGTTTTGATAACAGGCGGTTTATTTTTAGCTCTGGAGTCAATTTTTGTAACTACGATGTGGCTTAAAATGAAAGATGGCGGAGTGGCTTTTGTTCGGGTACTTCCTCTTTACCTTGTGTTTTTATTGGCAATTGTGTATCAGATATTGGGAATTTTTAGATGAAACAGTTATACTAAAAAAGATGGAAAATCTTATTCGAACATTAATGGCAGTATTTTTAATAGGATTGGTAGTGATGGCGATCGTATTTTTTAGCATTTTTGGTATGATGCCGGTTAAGAAATTAACCAAAGTTTTTAGAGAGGGAGATGAAGCAACTTCAACCGAGACGAACGAGCCGACAATTATAGCGTCATCAACAATGATTGAGGAGATGATTAAAAGGTTACTTCCGGCGAAGGAAGAAGAAACGGAAAAAGAGGAAGAGGAACCGGTTTATCAGCCGGCGAAGCCGACTGAACTAAAACTAAGGTGTGATTATAATTTAAACATAGAAGGAGGAGAATTTTCACCGGCGATATTGGAAGTTAATAAAGGGGAAGAATTGAGAATTAAATTAATGTCGGCTGATAAATTTTACACAATAAAAATCCCCGCTTACGGATTATCTCAAACGGTTGGTCCCGGAGGCGAAAAACTGATTGCTTTTCAAGCTTTGAGTACAGGCGAATTTCCTATAGTATGCGAGGGATGCAATGAGGATTTTGAGGCAAAATTGATTGTGGAATAGCCCCCGTGGTTTAATGGACCCCGGTACTAAAGACGCCCTCATAGCTCAAAGGATAGAGTACTGGTTTCCGGAACCAGTGATCGAGGTTCAAGTCCTCGTGAGGGCACATAGGCATCTTAGTACGGGGCAGGCAGAACAAGGGTTCGACGTGCCCCGTGAAATTTGGAAAATTTTATCGGGGTTCCTGCCGGGGGCACGAATTAGTAATCAGTAAATAAGAATTAATAGATGGAAAATAAAATAAATATAATAGAGGATCTGGAGTTTAGAGGGCTTATTAATCAGTCTACTGATCTTGGTGTTTTAAAAAAGGCGCTTGAAAAACCAATTACTTTATACGCCGGATTTGACCCAACAGCCGACAGTTTGCATGTGGGCAGTCTTTTGTTGGTTCTTACGTTAAGGCGTTTTCAGGAAGCCGGACATAAACCGATTGTCTTGGTTGGTGGAGCAACCGGTCTTATCGGTGATCCAAGCGGGAAGACAGCCGAGCGGCCGTTAAGCCCTGCAAAAAAAGTCAAAGAGTGGGCCGGTGATATTAAAAATCAACTGGAACAGTTTCTTGATTTTGGTTTTGATAAAGCTCAGCTTGTTAATAATTATGATTGGCTGAGCGAAATGAAAATAATCCCGTTTCTTCGGGATATCGGCAAGAATTTCTCGGTGAATTCAATGATTGCCAAAGAATCGGTGAAGAAACGGCTTGAAACCGGTATTTCCTTTACTGAATTTAACTATCAAGTGCTTCAGGCCTGCGATTATCTTAATCTTTTTGAAAAATATGGTTGTCGGTTGCAAATTGGAGGCAGTGACCAGTGGGGGAATATCACAGCCGGAGTTGATTTAATAAGGAGAGTGAAGCGAGAGGAAGTGTACGCTCTTTCAATACCGCTTGTTACCAAAGCGGATGGGACAAAATTTGGCAAGACCGAGACAGAAACTGTATGGCTTAGTTCGAAAAAAACCACTCCTTATGAATTTTACCAGTTTTGGATTAATATTGACGACCGGGAGGTGGTAAAGCTCTTGAAGTATTTCACTTTTTTATCCCAAGAGAAAATTGAAAAACTTGGGCAGCAAGTCAAAGATAACCCGGCAGAACGGGAAGCCCAGCGAGTATTAGCTCGGGAGGTTACGGAAATTACTCATGGAAAAGAGGCGACTGCGAGAGCTGAAAAAATATCAGATGCTTTATTTTATGGAAATATTAGAGAGTTAAACAAAGAAGAAATTAAAGAAGGATTTAAGAATGTTTCTTCATATGAAATTAAGAATAAGAACGAGTTGGAACTAGTAGAACTTTTAGTTGAGGCCGGAGTGGTTTCTTCGAAGCGCCAGGCAAGAGAGGATATTAAGAATGGGGCAATTTATATAAACGGAAAACAGGAGATGGATACCGGTAAAATCTTGCAGTTTTCAGATAGGTTGTTTGGGGAATATATAGTTATTCGCCGCGGCAAAAGATCTTATTATGTTATTAGGTGGTATTAATATTTTGGATTTTTAAAAGCGGGCTTGAAAGCCCGCTTTTATTATCAGTGTATTTACTATTCTTATTTATTTCTTCGTCTTAATAATTTTGTCTATTATTCCGTATTTTTTAGCTCCATCGGCGTCTAACCAAAAATCGCGGTCGGTGTCTTGCTCAATTTTTTTGAGAGGCTGGTTAGTATGACCGGCAAGAACATGATTAATTTTGTCCTTGATTTTCATAATATGCTTGGCGGTAATTTCAATTTCAACAGCCTGACCCTCAACCCCACCCATTACTTGGTGGAGAAGAATTTCAGCATTAGGAAGGGTAAGACGTTTACCCTTTGCCCCAGCGGCTAAGAGAACCGCGCCCATTGAACCGGCTATACCAACGCAAATTGTTGAAACCGGCGATTTAACGTATTGCATGGTGTCATAAATTGCCATGCCGGCAGTTACCGAGCCGCCGGGAGTGTTTAAATACAATCTAATGTCTTTATTAGAATCCTCATCATCAAGAAAGATTAGTTGAGCAATTATGCTGTTAGCGGTTTGGTCGGTGATAGGACCGCCTAAGAAAATTATCCGTTCCTTCAAAAGACGGGAATATATATCATATGCCCTTTCTCCCCTCGGTGATTTTTCAATTACAGTTGGAATTAAATTCATAATTTTAGTTTATGGTTTGCTATAAATTCATTAAAACGTAGGGAAAGCGGGAAGTCAAGCCCGTTAATCTATTAGACCAACAAGGTTGACAATCGTATTATATCTTGATATACTTCAAGCAGATATTTAAAAACTAAAAAAGAAAGGAGTTCTGAAATGAAAATGTTAAAAGTTATCTTAATTATTTGCGCTTTCTTAACCGCTTGTAGTGTCACTAAAACCCCCGTGGAACCGTTTAATAAGGATTCACTAATTAAAGACATAGATGAAATACCGGAAGTAGCCCAGTTATATAAAGCTTCTTATGGAAATATTTGGGAAGCTATGTTGGTTACTGTTCAAGAAATGGGAAATCCACTGCAAACCGTTAATGAGAAAGATGGTGTTCTTGTTACCAACTGGGCGCCATTTTACGATGGTTTATTCGTTGTCCGTAGGGATTGTTTTATAATTCACGTGACGAAACAAGCCGGTGGCCGAGTTGAAGTGAGAATTAAAAGAGCGGTACAAGCTGTTAAAAAGAAGAGCAGGTACGCCCTTTGTACAGATGGAGAAATTGAGACATGGATGCTTCACCGAATAGAGCAAAAGTTGAAATAAATTATTAATCCCTCACATATATATGTGTGAGGGATTTTCTTTTAACTCAAAAAACGATTTCTAACGGGGTTTAGTATTCAATTAACTTTATTTCTTCGGCAACTACTTTTTTATCTGTTCTTAGGTTATTTTTAGTTTGAATTGCGATTTGTTCTCCTTCGCACAAGTCGGATATTTCAAGCTTTGTTGTAGTCGGGCTGCCGTCAGTTTGAGGGTTTGTGTAGTCAATTTTTAATATCTCCGTTTCACTGCCAACGGTTACAAATTTTGTCATTTTTTTGTGGGCCGAACCGTCAGTGTGGGGAAGGTAATCATCGGGGTCAATTATTTCCAAGGTGATAGTGGCTCCATAGATACCTTTGATTATGCCGCCGGCGCTAACTATTACTTCGGGCGGTTTCGGGTATACCTTATCAATCAAAGCTCCAAGTTCGCCTTCAACTTTTTCCCCACCAAGTTTTTTGCCGGCAAAAAATCCAAGAAGACCCATACCAAAAATTACTATTAAAACTAATAATATTGTGGTCTTTTTCATAAATTATCTTTAACGAGTTTTATCCATCTTATTATACAACAATATTTATAAAAGTTTTATATGGGCTGTGGATAAAGTGTTATGAGGGCATCGGATACTCCTGTAACCTTGTTTAAAAGCATGGGCTTTTTTATTTAAACAGCATCAGTTAGATAATTAGAATTTATTTTAATATGGCATTTGTCTAATAAGGTGACGGCCGTCACCTTATTAGACAAGTTTAAAAACGAGCAGTTAGTTGAATAGTTAGATAATCCAGAATGTTTCGCGTCAATTTTTTGCCAAATTGGAAAAATCATCTCAGAACTCGCTCTGGATGTGGGTTCCCAGCACCTGATTTTAGGGAACTGCCCCCTTTGGAAATCCCCTTGAGAATATTTATCCAATAAAAAAGTAGCCATCGATTAAGATGGCTACAAATATCAAAGATTAGTGATCATTCCAATGCCAGTCATCGTGAGGAATATAATTCCTATCTGTGTTAGCAGGATTTTTTTTCTCGGCTTCAACCGTCGCAGTTATTCCGGAGAGAATGTTTGTGCCTTTTGGT
The DNA here is from genome assembly GCA_964549725.1 of uncultured Candidatus Saccharibacteria bacterium. Classification (GTDB taxonomy): domain Bacteria; phylum Patescibacteriota; class Minisyncoccia; order UBA6257; family GWB1-50-10; genus DATGCT01. Next base: position 11,723 of record CAZJVK010000003.1, read on the forward strand.
ACCACACTCTCTTGTGTCTCTACTTTCACAGCATTCACACTAGACCCGCAGTTTTCCATCCGCGCTTTTATAGCGGAGCTCTTTGATTTCGGAATTACAATTTGCGCTTCCATAACAAACCTCTTTAATTTTTAAATTACAATTGTCAAGTTCTGGATTTTCCAGAATCTATATTAAATATATTATAAATTGTTTTCTTTGTCAATATCTTCGCTCTCGGCAGTTTTGTTAGTTTGATATTTTGATTTATTTGGTTAATGAGAAACAACTCAATGGATTACGCTGTTTCTTTTGGGTTTATTTAAGTTTTTATTACCCTAACTCTCGTAATATTGAAACTTTTAGCATCACAAATATTGTATAATAGGGTTTTACCTAGTTGAAATATTATGGTCTAACAGGTAAGATTTCAACTGTGACGAGCCGTAGTGTGATGACAATACTCATTATTTTGGAAACACGTAGCCTAAGTTCAAAAAATCAACTTTTACCACTTTAATTTTAAAAATAGCAAAAAGTAAACTTGAAATATGAAAATAAAGTTCAAAATTTCAAAATTAGCAAATCTATTCTTCTTTATTTCAAATTTATCCGAATGGAGCCCATACTGTAGAAAGAAATATAACCAGGTTTGGTTGAAACGCAACCCCCTCAAACGAAACGAAAAAGAGGCGTTAGGAAATATTAGGAACGCTCTTAAAAAACACAAGAATATTAAGCGTCATTTCTTCAAATCCGAGAAAGAGGTGTGGCGTGGTGTATCTCAGCAATTAACTGAAAAAGAAAAGGAAACCTTGCGTTTCTCATTGAAAATCTTTTTGCCTCGTTTCGAAAAACTTTGGAACAAAAGAGAAAAGGAACTGTACCAGATATCGAGGGTATTTTCCAAAAAATCTCTATTAATAAATAAATCGCTCAAGGTGCTTAAATTTTTATATGCGCCTCGAAGCGTTCCGGAATCTGTAACTATTTTTCTTCTTATAAATCCCATAACCGAGCATCTTGTGGGAGGAGGAGGGAAAATAAGCTCACAAGCTATTGTACTTGAATGTTCTCACATTACAAAACAAAATAATCCCCACCATTTTTTCTCTCGTGTTTTGCTCCATGAAATAATTCACATGGCGTATGAAGACCGTGTAAAAAAAGTAATAAAGAGATATCTTGACAGTAGGAAATTTAAAAATATTGAACCTACTCTACGCAAATCTGCTGTATACAAAGAAACGAGATCTTTTCTGGGTACCATTAAGGAAATGGTTGCGGTTTCGCTATTACCGGAAGGATACCTAAGTGAATATCTATTCAAGACAAATATCAAAAAGAGCCTTCTTCGGCGAAAAAGTGTACGCAATAGGAACCTTGAGCACACATACTATGATTTAATGCTTTTTGCGGTCTGGGAACTTTACCCAATTGCCCGAGAATACTATATAAAAAAGAAGAGAATAGATGTCCAATTTATTGAAGAAGCCGCAGAGGTATGGAAAAACTTCTATCATGCCAATCTTACAAAATGGAGACCATAACTAAAATAAAAGAGGAGCGTCTACTAAACGCTCCTTTGAATTAGTTTACTATCTACTACTGAAGCAATGTGGCTAAACATAGCTTTACGAGCCTCGCACATTGTACTCGGATATCTCTCAAGATTTCCCTTAAATGAGTAACGCGAGCACCCACCGTGGCAGAGTGATAGCCATTTGCAGTCCAAACAATTTTTCGGAGGAGTTGTAACCGCTTGGGTAAATAGTTGATAGGGTTTGTCAGTAACAATTTCGGATAGATCCTGCCTTAAAATATTCCCAAAAACAAAATTTTCTCCCAAAAAAGTATCGCAAGGGACCAAATCCCCATTGTAATTCACCTTAACGTGGCGGTAGCAACTATTTCTTAGGTGGCATACCGAGGGTGTTCCTCCTAATAACCAACGAAGGACATCGTCAAAAAATCCGATGGAGAATACGGCATTATCCTTTTCAAACCAAAGGTCGAAGAGAGTATTCATAAAGTGAGCATATTCCATCGGGTTAATTGCAAAGGGATTCTCTCCAAAACAGGGATTGAATTGTGACGATGTGAAGTTTTCTTCTATCATGAACCGGTAAAGATTCTCTGCATAGCCCATTGCGCTTTTTGTGATGGTGAAGATAACACCAAAAGGAATATCAAGTTTTCTTAAATTATTAATTCCTTTCATGGCTGACTTAAATGATCCTTTCCCGGAAGCATCAACGCGATGGAGATCGTTCAGCCATTGCGGCCCATCAATACTGACTCCTATTTTGAAATCGTGCGATTTTAGAAATTCGGCGCAGTTAGAATCAACAAGAGTTGCGTTAGTTTGCATACGGTTTTCTATAATCTGATCAGGGGATACCTTCATTTTCATTTCGATGCGGTAAGCGTCCTCAAAAAATCGTAGGCCACGCATCAGCGGTTCACCGCCATGCCAACAAAAGCTGATAAACCTAGGATAAACTTCAACAAATTTGCGAATAGTTGCTTCAAGGACAGATTTCTTCATTAAAGTAGGAGAGGACTGGCGAATGTTATGACAATAACAGTATTTACAAGAAAGATTACAAGAAGCCCCAGCTGGCATCACGGTTGGTCTTAATTGTAGCTTTTCCAAATATTTCACAACCTTAGCTTTCATAATAAACTCCTTTCTTTATTTAGTTTTTAA
>CAZJVK010000004.1:0-14109 GCA_964549725.1 uncultured Candidatus Saccharibacteria bacterium
ATTTAAAATGAACAAAACCGCCCTCCCGGCGGTTTTTTTAAAAAACCTTTAGTAGGTATTATCATACAAATGCTGGTGAGGTTGACAACTATGTTGAACCTTGATACAATCCAAGTAGATATTTAAAAACTAAAAAAAGAAAGGAGATCGTTATGAAAAGGACAAGAATTTTTTTAGCCATGTTTGTCATGGCTATAGCGCTAATTGCTGTTGGCTGCAAAAATAAAGAAGAAAAACTAGACCAAGAGCAAGAGAAAAGAATGGAACAACAAAGTTTTGAAGAAAACCTTTTAAGTTATCCATCTGATTTTGAACCCTTCCTGAGCAAGGTTCTCAATAATGTTTCTGTTAAAGAGAAGCTTTCTCTGGGAATGTTGAAGCTGGAAAAGGGGATGGAGATCACTTATGAGAAGGAATTGCCTTCGCGGATTGAAGTTTTCTCGCTGAATGAAGGAAAACTTCCTTATGATGTGTATTGCCTATACAAAAACAAGAGAACTTTCCTTATGGACGGCTCTATGATAATCGTCCACGGAAAGGCTTCTGTTAAAAGTTTCACCTTGGAGCCATTTAAAAAAGAATGGAAAAAAGATGAACTTCAACCTATATTAAGGAAATATTCTTTAACGGTATATATTCCCATGGGTGATTATCACGTTCCGGCGCTTGAGAGTTACGAAGAATTTATGGATGTTTGGGACCCGGACAATGATATTGTATTTTACATTGGGGAGCCCCGACCGGACTTTATTGCATGGGAGGGAAATAAACCCTATCTAATGAAAAAGTCAGGTAAATTCTGGAACGAACGCAAGTAATGTCTTTTAATAGCACAGGTTTAAAAAACCTGTGCTTTTTTACTACAAGGAAGGCGAGAGGAAACAGATATTTTATATCTGTTTCCCGAGCCGACGAAGGAGCAAGCTTTGCTTATTTATCCTGAACGTGCTGAAAGATTTGCCCTCAATACATTAAGGAGGTAAGATAAAATGGAAGAGAAAATATGAGACTTTCAAAAGATCAGTATTATTTAAATATCGCCAGGGAAGTTGCCCAGAGGTCAACCTGCCTTAGATTAAAAGGCGGAGCGATTATCGTTAGAAACGACCAAATTGTCTCCACCGGATATATCGGGGCTCCTCGAGGAACAAAAGACAGCCTTGAAAGAGGATATTGTTTAAGGGATAAATTAAAAATTCCTCATGGTCAGAGATATGAACTTTGCCGTTCGGTTCACGCCGAGCAAAACTGTATTATTAATGCCGCCAGAGCCGGGGTAAGTATTTTAGATGGCGATATGTATATTTATATGTTAAGCGCTAAAGATGGAAAAGAGGTTGATTCTTTTCCTTGTTTTATTTGTAAAAAAATGATTATTAACGCCGGTTTAAATCGAGTAATTTGCTCTACTGAAGATAAAAAGATGGAGATATTTTATATCAAGGATTGGGTAAAAGATTGGCAGGAAAGAGATATTTTAGATGACCAGCATCAATACGGAGTAGATACAAACATTAAAGAAAATTTAAAAAATGATTAAAAGCACTTATCACAAGGAAGGCGAGGGTAACGGACACGAAGTGTCTGTTACCCGAGTCAACGCAGGGGCAAGCTCTGCTTATCCGGGGAAATTTATTGTGGTGGAAGGACTTGATGGTTCCGGCCAAACTTCTCAAACTTCTCTTTTAAAAGATTTCTTTATTGAAAAAGGCTATCAAGTAGTTTTAACTAAAGAGCCAACTCAAGATTCCGAAGCTGGAAAAAAGATTAAAGAAATTTTAGAGAAAAAAATTGAAACAAATCCATTAGAATTGCAGAAATTATTTGCTGAAGATAGAAAAGAGCATCTGGAAAATACAATCATTCCCGCTTTGAAACAAGGGAAAATGGTTATTTCGGACAGATATTTCCTTTCCACTTTTGCCTTCGGCACGGCCCACGGCGCTGATTTAAACGAGTTGATTGAAATGAATGATAATTTTTTACTTCCTGATTTAATTTTCCTGCTCAAAGTGAGTCCTAAAGTTTGCATTAGAAGAATAGAGAAAAGGGGAGGTCCAAAAACCCTTTTTGAAAAGGAAGAAAAATTAGCTAAAGTTTGGGAAATTTATAAAATATTACCGAATAAACTTGATAATATTTATATGATTGACGGTGAAGAATCAATTGAAGAAGTTTTTGAGCAAATTGAAAAAGTCGTTGTCGAAAAGATTTTTACACTCGGTAGCGAGGATGAAATTAAAACATGAATGTGTTTTCATTTCAGACGAGCGCCCCGAGGGCAAGCTTCGCTTATAACGTTATTAAATTATATTTATATGACTGATGAACTTAAAATTTTTTCCGGTCGAGCCAATATTCCTTTAGCTCAAAAAATTGCTCGTATCCTAAGTCATCCATTGAATAAGGTTAATATCTCCGATTTTCCCGATTCTGAGATTCATATTGAACTCAAAGAAAGCGTCCGCGGTAGGGACGTTTTTATTATTCAATCCGTATCTCGTTTTTTAAATCACTCAGTGAATGATGCCTTGATAGAACTTTGTTTAATGCTTGATGCGGCTAAGCGAGCCTCGGCAAAAAGAGTTATCGCCATCGTTCCTTATTTTGGTTACGCTCGTCAAGAAAAAATGGCTACCGGGCGGGAATCTATTAGCGCTCGGTTAGCCATTGACAGTATTGTTAACGCCGGCGCTGACGGGATTGTCGTTTTTGACTTGCATTCTCCCGCTATACAGGGTTTTGCTAAAGTACCGTTTGACAATTTAACACCCTTCAGCATGTTAGTTAATTATTGGAAGAAAAAAGGGTTAAAAAACGCAGTAGTTGTCTCTCCGGACGCAGGCAGAACGCGTCTTGCTGATAAATACGCTAAAGTATTGGGCTTACCGATAGTTTTAATGCATAAAAATAGGGTAGGGAATGAAGTAAGAGTTGAATTGGTAGCCGGAGAAGTAAAGAACAAGATTCCTATCATTACTGATGATTTAATTGCCGGAGGTTCTATTATTAATCATATTAGGAAGTTAATTGAACTTGGAGCTAAAAAAGAAATTTATATTAGTATTACTCATCCAGCCTTTTGTGGTAACGCTAAAACAAAACTTAGTTGTCCGGCTATTAAAGAAATAGTTGCCACAGATACGATTGATGTTTTACCGGAATATAAGTTTAAAAACATCAAATTCTTATCCGTAGGACCTATTCTCGCTAAAGCCATTAATTTAATTCATAAAGAAAAGTCAATTGGAAGTCTTTATCTGTCTAATTACTTATAAAAATTTCAGTGTCTCTTAAAAAATACTGGCAAAAAAGGAAGTTTGAAAAAACCTCTGAGCCTAAAGGAGAAATTTTTGAAACCTCAAAAGATAGATTTGTGGTTCAAGAGCATTGGGCGAAAACCCATCATTTTGATTTCAGATTAGAGATGTTCTCCTCCGCTAAGACCACAGAGGAAAAAGAGGTAGTTTTAAAATCTTGGGCGGTGCCAAAGGGAGTACCGGAGAAAGAAGGAATTAAAAGGTTGGCTATCCAAACAGAAGACCATCCTTGTTCCTATATTGATTTTGAAGGTGAGATTCCCGAAGGTTCATATGGAGCGGGGACTGTTAAAATTTTTGATAAAGGAGAATATAAGTTAAAAGAAAGAACCGAGGACAAAATCATCTTTGAGCTAAAAGGTGAAAAATTAAAAGGGAATTATATTTTAATAAAAACGAAAAGCCGAGAGAATCAATGGTTGTTATTTAAAACTCCATAATAAAATGGGGTTCTTGCGCCAGAGAAAGAAAAATGTTTCAATTTGCATATTTTGGGGCTGTGGATAACTTTACTTGTGTTTTGTTAGTTTAACAGTATTATTAAATTGAGATTCGAAACTTTGACGGTTTAGTTGTGAAGTTATTCCTTTCAGTCTTTATGATTGATAGAAGTTTCGGGTCTCACTGAAGAACCTCGCTTTGCGAGGTTTTTCATTTTAGATTATCCTTCCAGTATTTTCTGGTAAAATAAGAGAACAGCATGAAAACAAAAAGTGAAAGCCGAATAATTAAAATCTACTGCTCTAAATGCAAAACCTTGCTTTATAAATATCGCAAAGAAGGTAAAGGATTTTTGGTTAAATGTTATAAAAACAAAATTGTAAAAGATTTTACTAAAGGAGATTTAAAATGTCCTCAGTGCAAAAAACCCTTTGCTAGAGAAATAATAATACACGGAAAACCCGCTAATAAAATTATTCAAGGCAGAGTTTTTATAAAAGGATAAGAATCAAAGATTCTTGCCTTGGTGGCGTTCGGAAGAAATAAGCAAAGCTTGCGTCTAGTGCGCTCAGAAGAAATAGATACAAGCATCAATTTCTTCTTCGCTACTAGCCATAGAAAAATAAATTTTCAATCTTTCTTCTCACTTGCCAGTGTAGTTTTTTATTTACCAAACCTTCTTTGGCGTCGGGCAAAATCACGCAGAATCATATCTAAATCTTTTTCGGTGAAATCCGGCCAGTACTTTTTTGAAAAATAAAGTTCGGAATAAGCTCCCTGCCAAATTAAAAAGTTAGAAATTCTCTGTTCTTTACCGGTGCGAATTATTAAATCTAAATCAGAAGTCCAAAGATTTTGAGAAACTACATCTTCGGTAATTTCTTTTAGCGGTAATTTCTTTTTGATAATATTTTTAAAAGCCTGAACGATTTCAGCTCTGCCTCCATAACTCAAAGCAAAGTTTAAAATCATTTTCTGATTATTTTTAGTCAATTTCTCCACCTCTTTTATTGATTTTTGCAAAAGCCTTGCGAGTCCTTCTCTTTGTCCAATTACCCGAACCTTTATTTCCTTTTTGTAAATTTGCTGAACGTTCTCTTTACTAAAAGCCTGTTTTAATAATTTCATAAGATAACCAACCTCTTTTTTAGAACGCTTCCAGTTTTCAGTGGAAAATACAAATAAGGTTAAAATTTTTATCCCTCGTTCTTTACACCAAGTTACAGTTTTCTTGACGGTTTCCAACCCTTCCTTGTGCCCTTCAAAAGCAGGTAAACCTTTTTCTTCGGCCCATCTGCGGTTGCCGTCAATAATAATGCCTAGATGATTTGGAATTTTCATATTTTATTTAAAAAATCAGTTAATCCTTTAAAAAATCAATAATTGCTATCTCCAAGGGAATAATCGGGAACTGGCTGTATCGCATTTGCGCGTATGCGTTTATAAGATTTTTAATAAGGTTTAAATGTTTCTTGGTGAATTTCTCTCCGTGCTTTTTTAATTTTGAAAGATGCTCTTCGGTCAGCTCTTTCTTAAAAACCTTTTTCATTGTTGGGGTGAAACTGAGAACCGCAGTTTTTCTCAGGTACCCAATAAGGTCTTTGTTGAATCTGGCAAGATTATAGCCATTTTCCTCAATCTCCGATAGCATTTCCAGAGACTTATCTAATCTATTTTCCAAAAGATGCTCCACGAGCTCGCTTAGCTTATCAAACCCTATTTTCCCAATCATTCCTTCAACTTCCGCGACGATAATTTCTTTATCGCCTCCGGCCACTAATTGGTCTAAGAGAGATTCAGCGTCCCGAAAGCTTCCTTCGGCGCTTGAGGCGATAAGTTCCAAAGCTTCGTTTGAAATTTTAATATTCTCTTTTTTAACAATATTTTTTAATTTTCCAATCACTTCCTGGAGGGATGCTTTCTTAAAGTGAAACTGTTGCGTTCGGGAAGAAATCGTTGACGGAATTTTTTCCATTTCAGTAGTTGCTAGAATAAAAATAACATGCTTCGGAGGCTCCTCTAAAGTTTTTAAAAGAGCGTTGAAAGCGTCCCGAGTTAACATATGCACCTCGTCAATTATAAATACTTTATAAAGGTTTGAGGAGGGCGGGACTCGAACGTTTTCTTTTAAATTTCTAACCTCGTCAATACCGCGATTTGAAGCGCCGTCAATTTCAATTACGTCTAAATCCAAGCCTGCGTCAATATCCCGGCAAGTTTGACATTTATTACATGGTTCGCCCTTCTTTTGAAATTCTTTATCACTCTGTCGTTTTTCACAATTTGCCACTTTGGCGATAAGGCGAGCTGTTGTAGTTTTACCTGTTCCGCGAGGGCCGGTAAAAAGATATGCATGGGCTAGTTTATTCTGCCTAGCCGCTTCCTTTAGGATTTTAATGATTATCTCCTGGCCGAGCACGTCGGAAAAAGTAATTGGTCTATATTTACGATATATTGCTAAACCCATAACATCTATAATATTAAACGAGGAGATGAAAAGTAGCAACTAGAATTGAGAACCGCCGCGCGAAACGCAAGAGGATTTATCCTCTGTAGCTTTAGCGAAGGAGGATGTCTAGTGGAATTAATTATGGTAAAATAGAAACAATACCAAAACCAACAGTTAAACAGTTAAAATTTTACTATCAAACATGTGGAGAGCAATAGTTATTTTAATAATTATTATCGCTGTTGTGGTCGGGATAGCGATATTTTCCGGAAATAAAGAAGATCTAGGAGATAATAACAAACCAATTAATCAAGCAATAACTATGGATAAATTGACGCTTGCAAGCTCAGAATTTGAGTCGGGTGGCAGTATCCCGTCCAAATATACTTGCGATGGAGAAAACATTAATCCGCCTCTTCAAATCTCCGGTGTTCCGGAGGGAACAAAATCGCTTACTTTGATAATGGATGACCCGGACGCTAAACCTGTAGCCGGTAAAGTTTGGGACCACTGGCTGGTTTGGGATATTCCCGCTTCAACCACTGAAATTATTGAAGGCCGGGAACCTGAAGGTATTCACGGTAAAGGCACTAGCGGCAATACCGACTATTATGGTCCTTGTCCGCCGGACAAGGAACATACTTACTATTTTAAACTTTACGCCCTTGACGCTGAGCTTGAACTTGAGGCTGGTTCTAATAAACAAGAGTTAGAAAACGCAATGGACGGTCATATTCTCAGCCAAACTGTTCTTTTGGTTAATTACGAGAAACAATAATCCGGTGTTTAAAATTCCTAAAAATAATGATAAATATTTCTGGACCTGGCACGTTATTGAAAAGATGAAATATTATAGAATTTCATCTTCTCTGGTAAAACGGATTATCCGTCATCCCGAACGAACTGAGGAGGGGATTGCTTTAAACACTATCGCCTCAATGAAAGTGTCCGGAGCCAAACGCCGCCAGGAAGTTTGGGTAATGTACCAGCTAGCAGATAGCAAAAAGAAAGAAACGGGTAGTAGATACGAAAAGGATGGGAAAATAAAAATCATTACAGCTTGGCGGTACCCGGGAGAAAGTCCAAAGAGAAATCCCGTGCCAATAGAAATATTACAAGAAGTAAAGGGACTTTTATGATAACTCTTAATTCCTAATTTATAATTCTTTTTATTTTATGTCTAAATTATCAATCGGTATTGTAGGTCTCCCTAACGTGGGCAAGTCCACATTGTTTAATATTCTTACTAAACAGTCGGTAAATGCGGCTAATTATCCTTTCGCCACAATTAATCCTAATATTGGTGTGGTTTCTGTGCCCGATGAAAGATTAGACGAACTTACCAAACTTAGTAATTCTAAAGAAAAAATTCCTGCCGTCGTTGAATTCTATGATATCGCCGGTCTTGTAAAAGGAGCTAATAAAGGTGAAGGACTTGGTAATAAGTTTTTATCTCACATAAAAGAAACCGACGCCATTCTTCATATGGTTCGAGTTTTTGAAGGTCGGAACATTGTTCATATTGAAGGAAATATAAACCCCATGAGAGATGTGGATATTGTTGAAGACGAACTTGTCTTGAAAGATCTTGATGTTGTTGAACGTCAATTTAAAAAACAAGAAAACAATATAAAGACAGGAGATAAAGACGCTAAAAAAAATTATAACGTGCTTGTTAAAATAAGAGATGTTTTAGAATCCGCCGAACTTTTAGCGAGTGCTGAAATCGGAAAAGACGAAGACGTTCAAAAGCTCGCTAAACAACTAAATCTTCTTACTATTAAAAAACAACTCTTTCTTTTAAACGGAGAAGAATCCGATATTTCGGATAAATTAAAAGAAAAGATTAATAATATGGACTTTGACTATGTTATTACCGACCTTGGTAATAAAGCATTGGTTCCAAATGTTATTCAAAAGGCGTATGAAACTTTAAATCTTATAAGTTTTTTTACTACAGGAGAAAAGGAAAGTCGCGCCTGGACTTGTCCAAAATGGTCGAAAGCGCCTCAAGCAGCGGGAGTAATACATTCTGATTTTGAAAAAAAATTTATCCGAGCCGAGACAGTTTCATATAAAAAACTCATTGAAGCCGGCAGTTGGGGTGAAGCCAGAAATAAAGGCTGGATTAGAGTAGAAGGCAAGGATTACGTTGTCCAAGACGGGGACGTGATGTATTTTAGAACGGGCAAATGAGTTATACTGATAAGCGTATATCAGTAATTGGTAATTAGGAATTAATTAAAAGTCGTTAAATAAACTATAAACTATCAGCTATAATCCATAATCTAACTTTATGAGTATTGAATATGTAGTTTTGATAATCATCGCAGTTTTGGCCGTCATTTTAATCGCAATGTATAACGGTCTGGTGCGTTTTCGAAACCGAGCCAAGGAAGCTTGGGCGGATATTGATGTTCAATTAAAACGCCGATATAACTTAATTCCGAATCTAATTGAAACCGTTAAGGGATATGCCGGCCATGAGAAACAAGTGTTTGAAAACGTAACCAAGGCGCGAACCAAAGCCCTGGACGCCGAAGAAAAAGGCAGTCCCGAGGAAATTAAAAAAGCCGAAAATCAACTTGAAGGCACTCTAAAAACTCTTTTTGCGGTAGCTGAAAATTATCCTAATTTGAAAGCCAACGCAAACTTTCTGGAATTACAGCGGGAGCTATCTGATACTGAGAATAAAATTCAAGCCGCTCGGCGGTTTTACAATACTGTCGTTCGTGACCTGAATACCAAGATTGAATCGTTTCCGTATAATTTAATGGCAAAAACTTTCAATTTTAAAGAGCGAGAGTACTTTGAGATAGGAGAAGAAGAGGAACGGGCTGTCCCGAAGGTAAAACTCTAATAAATCGTATGCCTTCCATTTATACCCACCAATCGGCTAATAAGAAACGAACATTTTTCTTATTTTTCATTTTCCTAATTATTGTGATTGGAGTAGGTTGGCTTCTTTCGCAATATTTCGGCAATCCTTCAATTTTATATGTTGCCGTTATTTTTGCGGTGGTAATGAATATTTTAGCCTATTGGCATTCGGACAAAATAGTTCTCAAAATGACTAAAGCCGAACCCGCCGATAAAGAAAAGTATAGGGAGTTGCATAATATAGTGGAAAATCTTTCTATAACCGCCGGTTTGCCGACCCCGAAGATATATTTAGTTCATGAATCCCAGCCTAACGCTTTTGCTACCGGACGAAATCCTGACCACGCCGTGGTGGCTGTTACCGAAGGGCTTCTTGAAAAACTTAACCGTTCAGAATTGGAAGGCGTCTTATCCCACGAACTTTCCCATATTGGTAATCGGGATATGTTAATTTCAACCGCAGCGGTAGTTCTGGTTGGTTTCGTTTCAATTCTTGCCGACATCTTTCTCCGCTCTGTTTTTTTCCGAGGTTTTTTCGGTAATAACAGAAGAGGCGGGGGAGTAATGATGCTTGTTGGAATAGTAGTTGCCGTTCTGGCCCCTATTGGCGCGCTGTTGATTCAACTCGCTATTTCCCGACAAAGAGAGTATTTGGCTGATGCAAGCGGCGCCCTTCTTACCCGATATCCGGAAGGTTTGGCAAATGCTCTCCAAAAGATTTCCAAAGATTCCACTCCGATGCGAAAAACCCGAACCAGCACCGCCCATCTTTGGATATCTTCTCCGTTTAAAAAAGGTTTTAACTCAAAGATAGGCGGTCTTTTTCAAACTCATCCTCCGGTTGAAGAAAGAATTACCCGATTGAAAGGACTTAAAATTTAGTGAGTATCTAAATTTTCAAGCAGTAGCGAAGAAAATTTAGCAATACAAACTAACCCCCTCACTCACTGAAATAAGATATTAAAACACAGAACAAACAAAAGACGGAGTTGATATTACAAAAACATTGTATATATTCAATAGATAAATGTGAGTGAGGGGGTGCTCAATGTTGTAACTAAATTTATTTCGTTCAGCATTGAGCTTCGCTCATAAATTAAGACAAAATTGGCATGGATTTCGAAAAAATATTTAATCTTATAGGAAAAGGGACTTCTTCGTTTGATGCATTTCAAAAGGAAATTGAGGAAATAAAGGAAAATGAGCGAGAAACCGGAAAAGTTATTTTAGCCTCGTTTAAGGGTGTTCCGGGGATTAACACCGCTGAATTAACCGAAGAAGATATGGAAATTTGGGAACAGTTTAAAATCAATAAGTTAAGCCTTGAAAAATTAGAGGAATACCGTAATAATATTGACCTGGAGAACTATCATCGCCGAACTTTCTCAAATTTCATTGTTAAAAAGGTTCTTGACCGAGCTGAGGGCGATGAAGAAATAAAAGAAGCGTAATTATAAGGAAGGTAAGTTATGGAGGGGTGCCAGAGCGGTCAAATGGAACGGCTTGGAAAGCCGTGGCTCTTATGGGCCCCGTGGGTTCGAATCCCACCCCCTCCGCAATGGAAAACCATATACCTTTTTGGTATATGGTTTTTAATATCGTTGGGATTCGAAGGGAATCTTACGCCATTGGTTCAAGTAAGATTCCCCGGCCCGAAGGGGAATCCCACCCCCTCCGCACCTTATTTCTCTAAATCTTTGATTTAGGTAGAAATAAGAGTGCCCCGACTTTAGTCGGGGCTTAAGGAGAACCCCACCCCCTCCGCATGAAAATATTATACCTATAAGGTATAATATTTTTATATAGAAGGGATTTGAACAATAGCAAAAATTGCTAAAGGTTTAGACGTTTCAATAGGGGATTTAATGAGTATAAAAAACGAGTTTATGAATATCACAATCTGCGGGAGTATAGCATTTTACGATGAGATGCTTGACGTAAAGAAAAAATTAGAACAGCTTGGGTATCAAGTTAAATTGCCGCCTTTTGAAATTAAAGATGAAAACGGTAATATAATTCCCATTAAAGAATATTATACCAAAAGGAAAGCCGAGACGGATGATACAAGTTGGATTTGGGATAGAAAAGAAGAAACAATGAGATTGCATTTTCAAAAAGTTGAATGGAGCGATGCTATTTTAGTTTTGAATTATGATAAAAATAATATTCCGAATTATATTGGAGCGAATACTCTACTTGAAATGGGTCTTGCATTTCATCTCAACAAAAAGCTATTTTTATTAAACAATATTCCCGAAATTAGTTACAAAGAAGAGATTTTAGGAATGAAGCCAATAGTTATAAATCAGGATTTGACTAAAATAAAATAAGCGGGCTTCGGGCCATTTAACAGTAATTTAACGGAGAAATACCCAAAACTTGTATAAACTTAATTAATATTTATGGAGAAGCCACCACAATTCATAAGAGAATTTTCTAAAGAAATATCACCGGAAGAACGACAGCAACTCGCTCAAGAAATTGAAACTAAAAGAGCAAAATATTTTGCCAAAAAATACGCTCAAACAGAAAATCAAAGAGAAATTCAGCAATCCACCAGTGAACGTGAGCGAGTATTAACCGAAAAGTTTGAAATGATTAGCAAACTTGAAAATAAGATTGCCGAACTTTCAATATCAAGACTCGGAAAAGTATTAAACTATTTTCAATTAAGAAAATTACAAGCCGATATTTCTATTGGACAACGGACATACGAGCAATTAAAACAAGAACAAGACATAGGAATTAACAAAGAACAAGAAATTTCTAGAAAGTTGGAGCTGGAAGAAACATCACCGGAAATGCAAGAAATAAGAACAATGTTGGATGATTTTTATAAAGGACAAAAAGAAAAATGGGCAGAAAGCAAGCATACAAAAGAGGATATTACAAAATATTTTTCTGAGGAAAATCTGGCTTCATTGTCGCTTGAAGATTACGCGCTTTTACTCAAAAGATTTCCCCGTGAAATGGTTACTCACGTAACAAGGCAAGGTATAAGAGATCATATTGGACATGTGTATCACACTGTAGGTGAAGGTGCTTACACCGATAATTTCATGAAAATGGTTGAGGATGGACGGTTACGCTCTCCGCTCGGTATTTATCTTACTGAAAATAAGAAAGAACAAGCTATTGCCGAATTTCTCCATCTTAATACATTCGAAAATAAAGAAGAAGCCATGAACCATCTCGCTACTTTTGCTGGAACAAAACAGAAAGAATCCGGTGGTTATGCGGATAGTATGGCCGTCCACTTTGCGACAGAAGAAGTTGCCGATACTTATTACGGTTCCGAAAAGAATAATGAAATTTTTATTGCTTATCCTTCCGCTTATATAGCTTCTCAATATTATTTCAGCGGCCAATTAACCGAAAGTGGTGGTGGATACTGGAATGACCAATGGGTATGGGCGAATGAGGAAAAGGGCATGGACTTAAACGCTGGACTTATCTTTATTCCCGGAGAAGTAAAAGTGGATAGAAAAACCGGTTCGCGTTATGAGCTTGATGAAAATAAAAACCCAGTCAAAAATTCTAAGTACCAGGCCGCCCTTAGAAGAGTGGTAGATTCGGCTGATTTTCATGATTTTGCAAATCAGGTTATGAAAATAACCGGCAAACTTGATTTGCATCAAAATGAATCTAACCTTTCATCAAAAGACCGGGAATTATTAGAAAAATTAGAGCCATTTCGCCAAAAATTGGAACAGGAATTTGATATAACTGACCGACGGCTTCAATCTGCTCTCCTTCGTTACAGTAATTTATTTTGGATTAATGCTCAAAAAGAAGATCAAGAAAAAGGTAAAGGAACCCAATTTTCTCCAGTTGATTCAGAGATTGAAAACGCATTACAAAACGAAGGAATTTTGTTTTTAGAAGCAAAAGATATGATAAGCTCTAAAGAATTTTGGGAAACACACTTCACAAAAAATCCCGAAAAACGACCATCAAAAGTTGTTTATTACAAGGGCGCGGATCCAACTGACGCACTTCTGCAATGGAGAAAGAAACAAGGTATTACTAAAAAAACAGAAGGTGAAAATATTGGATTTTCTGAAAGACACATTAAACGAGACATGCCGCAAGCTGTAGTCGGTCTTGACCGTTTTGGAACTTTGGCCGAAAAAGTAATTAAAAAATATTTTGAAGATAGTTAAAATTGGATTCAAAAATGAAAATCTTCCAACAATCACTAATATGGATTTTGGCCATATAGACCCATAATGGATTTTACCATTAGGAATTAAAGTAGAAATTGATTATAATAATAAAACCTTTGAGCTAGTAGAAAAAATATTTGAAAATTAAAAGCGTGTTTAATTTCTTATTTTGTTCAATAAGGAGCTGTCCCTGTAAAAATTTTTAACTTATGAATATCCAAAATCTTTTCCAAAAATTGGTTCCGTGGCTGTTATCTCACGGAATAAAGATAGTTTTAATTATAATAGCCGCTTTCTTAACTAACTGGTTTTTAAGAATTTTTATTAAAAAAGCAGTAAAGAGAATAATCGGAGACAGGATACGAGAGACAGAGGGAAAAAGAGAGAAAACCTTGATTAGCGTTTTCAGCGGCACCGCAAAATTTGTAATCGGAATAGTTGCTTTCTTAATGATTCTTCCTGAATTCGGAGTCAATATTGGAGTCCTTCTGGCTGGGGTAGGTGTAATTGGTTTAGCAATAGGTATGGCTTCCAAGGAGATAATTTCTGATTTTTTGTCCGGATTTTTTATTATTTTAGAGAACCAATATCTTATTGGAGATGAAGTAGAGATTGCCGGTATTAAAGGAGAAGTAAAAGAAATAACTTTAAGGAAAACTATTATCAAAGATGCAGCAGGTTCAATTCATTTAATTCCCAACAGACAGGTGAAAACAGTGGCTAAAAAGATCAATGAAGGAAAAAAGGCGTAATTACCTTATTTCCAGTTTTGCTGTGCTATTAAAGTCCTCATTTAACCGTTCTAGTGCTTACAGAACAAGCGCGAGGGCGGTTTTTATGTTAATATTATGCT
>CAZJVK010000005.1:0-13660 GCA_964549725.1 uncultured Candidatus Saccharibacteria bacterium
CATCCCGTTAGAAACAGGTTGTCTTTAGACAACCGTTTACTTTAGTTAAATTTTCATTGCCCAATTTATCAATGGCTTTCTTGTAATCATTATTAGTTTAAGGTTTGGATAGTTTCTAACGGGATTCATTAATAAATATCACCACCTTTTCTCCTTCTTCAATCCCTTCTTTAACTTCAATATTACCCATGGAATCCTTCATTCCGAGAACCACCTCTCGTTCTTCTACTTCTTCGTCTTTCAAAACTCGCACGAATTTCCTGCTGTCTTCCTGAATCACCGAACGTTGAGGAATATATACCACATCTTCGCGAGCTCCCGTTACAATATCAACGTTTGCCGTCATACCCGACTTAATTCGCTCGTCAGGTTCCTTAAACTCCAAAATGGCGCCATAAGTTGAAACACCTTCAATCACCGTTTCGGCCAAATCAATTGTAATCACTTCAGCGTTAAACATCACGTCGTTTCCATATGCGTCCAAGGTAACCCCAGCTAAATCTCCAACTTCCACCTTGGATATATCAACTTCCGGAATATTCACCTCTATTTTAAAACCTGATTCTGAAATCACCGAAACTATCTCCTTATACGCATCAGCTACTTCTCCCCGCTCGGCATCAACTTTAGTTATTTTGCCGGAAAAAGGAGCTCTAAGAATTGCTTTTTCAATCTGGGCTTTAATATTATCCACGCTCGCCTCCGCCCTATTGACCGCCGCCTGCTGAATAGCTAATTCCTCTTCGCTTGCTCCGGCCAGAAGTTTATCAAACTCCCGCTCCTCTTTGTTTAATGTTACTTCTTTCAACGCAATTCCCTGCTCCAGTGTGTTTATCTCGGCAAGGGAGGTATTAATATTATCCCGAGCCGTACTTATCTTCAAACGATATGCGGAAACGGTACTGCCGGTTAACTCACAACCGACCGTCAAAGTATCGCCAATATAATCTAAAAACTGATTTATGGTAGTGAGATTATCTTTTGCTGTATTAAGTACTTTCAAGGATTCACTATGGCTTAAACTAGCGCTCAACGAATTAATCTCTTCCCGCCAGTCGTCAAGCATGTTTTCTGATATTAATCTATAAAAGTTGGCAAGATTTTCAGCCGAGCTGTTACAAGCATTGTACTTTAACGTATAACCGCTTTTAGAGCCATCAAAAAGCTCGGCGGTCTTAGTCCGAACAGCACCGTCAGCTTGAGCGTAAGCATCTTGTACTGTAACCACAACGCTCCCGTATTTATTAGCCAAGGTTTGCTCGGCTTCCTCTACCTCGCTTTCTTTAACTTCTATTTCATAGGTTGTTGGACCGCGTTTCAGCTCGGCTAACTTTGCTTCTTCGGATTCTAAATTCGCCTTTGTTTCATTCAACTCAGCATACAAATCACTTACTCCTAAGAGTATCAACGGCTCGCCTCGATACACTTCATCACCCACACCAACTGTTACTCTGTCAATCCGGCCGCTTTTCTCAAAAGCCAAGTTCACTCCTTCAATCGGTTGAACATCACCAGTCACGCTTATCTCTTGAACTATTCTGCCTCGCGCCGCTTCAATGTAATCATATTTATTGTCCGAGCCAGAGCTAAAAATAATAATAAGTAAACCTACCACTACCACCGCTGTTATTATCCAAAACAACGGCTTTTTAATAAATTGTTTTATTTTTTCCATATGTAAAATAATAACCTTTTTAAAAAATAAGTAAACTACCCCACCTTAAAACAATATAAGCAAAGCTTGCCCCTACGTTGGTTCGTAAAACAAATACTTCGCATTTGTTTTCCTCACCTTCCTTGTGGTAAGGAGTGTTGAACACCCGCTTATAATTTTATGAGGGGTGTTGAACACCCCTCATATCGCTACCGCTCGCAAGTCTTGTTTATTCAATCTCACTGGTACTCGTTCCGCTTTCTTGGTCAGTGCTTGTCGCCGCTTCATCTACATCCTCGCCGGATAAATCGCAGGTGTAAGCGCAGACCTCAGCGCAAATTTCAGCATCCGGTTCGCAGATTGTGCCACACTCGTTAAAAACGCCGTCTCGGGTTTCACAGTCAGCTCTAAACGGCCCCGGGCTAAGCGAAACATCGATAGTGTAGACAATCTTACTCTCAAATTCTTGCTCCATCGGCAAACTATCACCCGGTGTCAATCCTTCATTGGTTTGCCTATTCAGCCCCACTAAATAATACAGGGCAACTAGAACAGCTATTGCAATGATTACATAAAATACTTTTTTTCCCATAATTCAATATTAATTAACAAAGAGGGCGACCTTTCACTCTTTGACACGTTTTTTATTCGAAACTCTGATAAACTCCAAAAAAAGAGGATGGGGGTCCAAGGGACGGGACTTAAACTCCGGATGAAATTGGCTAGCTACAAAGAAAGGATGTTTTTTCTTTGGTAATTCGGCAATTTCCATAAGTTTCCCATCCGGCGACGCTCCAGAAAACACCAATCCTTTTTCCTCAAAAGCGCTAATATATTTCGGATTTACTTCATATCGGTGTCTATGTCGTTCTGATATCCTGGTTTTTTTATATGCCTGTTCCGCAATCGTTCGTGGTTTTAGAATTGCCGGATATGCTCCCAAACGCATTGTTGCTCCATATCGCCCTTCTTTCATCGCCTGCTTCTGACCAGGCATTAAATCAACCACCGGGTATTCTGTGTCTGGATTAATTTCAGTTGAATTAGCTTCTTTGAAACCACAAACGTTTCGCGCAAACTCAATAAGCATAAGCTGCATTCCATAACAAAGCCCCAAGAAAGGAATCCTATTCTTTCGGGCGTACTCTATAACATTTATCTTGCCCTCAACCCCCCGAGAGCCAAAACCGCCGGGTATAATTATCCCATCATATTTCTTAAGTTGCTCCAATTTTCTTTCTCTGTTTTTACCTTCAAAATCATTAGAACTTATCCATCCAACTACCGGTTTCATATTTAGGTTATAGGCCGCATGTTTTATCGCTTCAATCACCGAAATATATGAATCACTAAGCACAAAATCGCCGGTTTCAAAGTATTTACCGATAATTCCTATGTTCACTTCATTCTCAGCTTTATGGACCTTCTCAGCAAAACTTTTCCATTTTCCAAGATCTTTTTTACCCGGCTTCATACCGAAATTTTTCAAAATTTGATTAGCAAACCCATCTTTTTCAAAATTAATTGGCACATCATATATACTTTCCACATCCGGAGTCGAAATCACATTCTTTTTATCAATATTACAATGGAATGAAATTTTCTCTTTTCGTTTTTTGTCAACTTCATTTCTCGCTCGAGCAATTATAAAAGAGGGATGAAGACCTGCGTAATTCATATTCTGAACTGCTTGCTGGGTCGGTTTAGTTTTTAATTCTCCGCCACCTTTAGTTTGAAAAGGCAAAAAACTAACAAGAACTGTGATTACATCGTTCGGCCGGTCAATTTGCAACATCCTCACCGCTTCCAAAAAAAGAACGTTTTGATATTCCCCTAAAGTCCCGCCTATTTCAGTAATTACAAAATCGGCTTTGTCTTTTCTTCCCGCTCTCTTAATTCTACGCAAAACTTCTAATGGAATATCAGGCACTACATGAACACACCGCCCGCCGTACTCCATATTTCTTTCTTTCTCTATCACCGTCTGATACACACTGCCGGTTGTCATATAGTTATCCCTGCTAAAATCCTGCTCCAAAAAACGCTCATAATTACCTATGTCCATATCGCACTCCGTTCCGTCATCTAAAACAAAAACCTCTCCATGTTCGGTAGGGTTCATAGTGCCGGCATCCACATTCACATATGGGTCAATCTTAACAGAAGAAACAGAAAAACCCCGAGACTTAAGAAGCCGGCCTATCGAAGCAGACGTTACACCTTTACCAATGCCTGACATCACTCCGCCCATCACAAATATGTATTTCATCCCGTTAGAGATAGGGTGTGTTTACACACCCGTAAGATACAGTTTTAGTGTCGTCCCTTTTGTCTGATTTTATATTATTGTAATTCATAATTTTCAGTTTTCATTATCTCTAACGGGATTCATATTTTTATTGTTCAATTATTATTGGCGTTGGATTTACTTGTTTTGCGACTATATATCCTAAACCAAAACTCACCGTTATTACTAAAATTAAAATAGCTACTGAAATCCAAAAACCTTTATTATCTTTCTCCTCTTTCATCCCGTTAGAGAAAGGAAGCGCTTTAGTCTATTTTTTAGATATCTTTTGCCCATACCTGATTTTAAATACTTCTCTCTTGCGTAGGCATCGCTTTTATCTTTGCACGCTTCATAATATATTGACTCAAAAGGTCCATGGCCTTTAGTTGAAAAAACTAAACCATTATTATGTTCACCCAAGCGCTTCCGTAAATTATCGGTAGTTCCAGTATACCATTTACCATTCTTTTTACTTCGTAATACATAAACATAAAACATGGATATTCTCTAACGGGATTCATAATAGTTGACTTTCATATATCTATTATATATTATTCTAACCGATGGAAATAAATTTTCCACCCCTGTCCCGATTTTATCAAAATCTTTGATTTTGAAATAAAATCGAGGATCCTCGATGCGGAACGAAATTAAAATTTCGAACGCATCGGGACTACTTATTAATCTATGGCTCACGTAAAACAAAAAGGTGGATATAAAGGAGGTAACGAATCCAAATCAAAACGATTAGGTGTTAAACTTTTTGCCGGTCAGCGCACTAAAGCCGGCAGCATTATCGTCCGCCAGCGCGGCACTAAATTCCACCCGGGCAAGAACGTCCGGCGCGGCAGAGACGATACCCTATATGCAATAACCGAAGGCGCTGTTGTATTTACTAAAAAAAGAAAAGAAGGATTTGACGGCAAAAAGAAAAAGATAAACGTTGTAAACGTTGAAGTCGAAGCGTAGTGAGAACGCAACTGTTTGTGTTCAAACAGCGGAGACGGACTGAGCTTTATACGAAGTATAGTGAAGTCCAAAGTAACCAAAGTATAGTAAAACCGCCTCCTCCCGGGGCGGTTTTTATTCCCCTGTAGCCAAATTCAAAGAATTTGCAACCTTAGATTTTTTGTCTTTTACAATGAAAAACCATTTGGTAATTTCAATTAAAAACATACTCAAAATCCCCATTCCGATTAAGATAAGCCAGCTCCAAATCCCCAAAGGAACGGTGTGTAAAAGAATCTGCAAGGGTGGGAGGTAAATTGCGGCGGCAAAAGTAAGAAAAACCGCAGCGGAAGCGTAAAGTAAAAATTTATTACTAAGAATATTTATATTCCAAATATTCTCTTTTAAATTCTTGTAACAGTAAATTACAAAAGCGGTATCCAAACAAATCGCTCCGAATACCATGGTCCTAACATAATCCAAACCCAAACCCATCTTCCCCCATAAAATCCAAAACAAGATTAGAATTAAAAATTCGTCAATCAAACCGGTAACAAAAATTAGAAACTTCATCTCTTTGGTCAGCAAGGGAGTTTCAGGAGAGTCGGGCTTCCTTTCCATTACCCCTTTTTCCTTAGGCTCAAAAGCGTAAGCTACATTGGGAAGGGTATCTTCAACAACATTATTCCATAAAATCTGAACCCAAAGAATAGGCAAAGGCCAACCTAATATCACGCTTGTGCCGACCAAAATCACCGTAGTAAAAGAGTCGGCTAAAACATAACTTACCGCTTTCCTTAAATTATCCAATATAGTTCTTCCTCTTTCTATGGCCTTAACGATTATCTTAAAACTATCGTCTAATAAAACTAAATCAGAAGTTTCTTTAGCTACTTCCGTCCCCGAACCTAAAGCTATCCCAATATCGGCTTTTTTCAGAGCCGGCGCGTCATTTACTCCGTCACCGGTCATAGCTACCACTTGATTGTTCCTCTGCCAGGCCTGAACAATTCTTATCTTATGCTTCGGTTCCGCCCGAGCATAAATTTTTATCTGTTTCACTTTCTCCCGCAACTCCTCGTCCGACATTTCATTCAGTTCTTTCCCCTCTAAAATATTTTCTTCCTTTATCTTTAAGCCTATTTCCAGGGCAACAGCTTCAGCTGTGTTTCTATGGTCGCCGGTAATAATTATCAGTTTCAATCCCGCTTTCTGACAAATCTTCATTACCTCTTTTACGTCCGGCCGCAAAGGATCTTTCAAACTAATAAATCCGCTGAAAGTAATATCTTTAATCAACTCCTCAATCTTTCTGTTTTTCTCCCGCGGTTCTATTTTTTTATATCCCACGCCGATAACCCTCCGGCCCTGCCGGGTTAGTTTCTGGAGCTTCTGTTTAAAATCGTCGGATATTTCTGAAGTAAATTCTCTTTCTCCATCCTTCAGCTGAACTTTTTTTGCTAATTCCAAAAGTCGTTCTGGAGTTCCGGAAATATAAAGGAAAAACTCCCCTTCATTCTGATATATACCGGCTTGATACCCCCGGGAAGAACTAAAGGGAAGCTTTTGGCTTAAAGAGAAATTTTCTTCCAGGTCAGGTTTTAAAAACCCACTTTTCTCTCCGGCTAAAAGTAAAGCTTTATCAGTTGGACTGCCGACAACTTTCCAATTTTTTGGAGACTTATCGGGATTTTCCACAAACGCTTCATTATTCAAGGCGGCGATTCTCAAAACCGAAAGATAAACCGGATTCTTGCTCTGGAAACCAATTTTAAAATCCTCCTCCGAAGTTATGACTCTGTCGGCGTCCATTCTGCCCTGTGTTAAGGTTTTAGTTTTATCGCAACAAATTACCGAAGTTGAACCCAGAGTTTCTACTGAAGCCAATTGCTTTAATAATCCTTTGTTCCGAGCCAATCTTTCCATTCCAATAGCTAAAATCAAAGTCATTATTATCGGCAAAGCTTCGGGAATTCCCCCTACGGCAATGGCGGCTGCGGTTTCAAACATTTCTATGGGATTCTGCTGTCTAATTATCCCTCCGATAAAAATAAAAAAAGCCATACAAACTATTACCACGCTGATTGTCTTTCCAAAACGGTCAAGTTTCTTTTGTAAGGGAGTTTTTCCTTTTTTGGCTTCCTTTACCAACAAGGCGATTCTGCCCATTTCGGTCTCTCCTCCAATAGCGGTAATTACCGCCCTGCCCTCTCCGTTTTCTATTAGAGAACCCGCGTAAACCATATTATCCCGATCAGCTAAAGAAGTGTCTTTTTTCAAAACCCCAGATTCCTTTATACCCGGCAGCCATTCTCCGGTTAAAGCCGCTTCTGAAATTTTGAGGTCTTTAACTTCAAATAATCTCCCGTCAGCCGGAACTTTGTCTCCGGGATTAAGAACAATAATATCTCCCACTACTATTTCTTCTTGAAAAACTTCTTTCTTATGGCCATTTCTAACAACAATAGCCTTGGTTTTTAAAACTTCTTCCAACTTCTGAAAGGTTTTGGAAGCCTTGTGTTCCTTCCAAAAACCGAAAACGGCATTTATTATCACCGCCGCAAAAACAAAACCGCCCTCAATAAGATTTTGAGGGTAATCTTCTATAAATAACACCACCAATCCCACTACCAATAGAATATAAATCAAAGGGCTCTTGAATTGTTCCAAAAGAGTCTTAAAGGGAGAGCGGGGTCTCTGTTTTATAATTTTGTTAGGACCAAACTTTTGTTGCCTGGTTTCTACTTCTTTTTCAGACAAGCCCCATTCGGCATCCGAGCCGGTTTTCTCCACTACCTCTTCCCAAGATAAATTGTGCCAAAGCTTTTCCTTCACCATGTTGTTATTATATCAAATCCGAAAGTGGTTGCCTTCACAAAATTATTCGGGCGTCTAAAGCAATAGGTTTACCATCGCAAACAGCCAAAGGATTAATATCTATTTCTTTAATCTCCGGAGAATCCAGAATTAAATATGAAAACTTAAGTAATACATCTTCTAATAATTTAATATCAGCGGGCTTCTTATTTTTATAACCTTGTTCTAAAAATTTAAATATTTTAGTGTCTTCCATAATTTTTCTCGCCATAGTTCTGTTTAACGGAAGTAAACCTAACGCTCTGTCTTTATAAATTTCAACCTCAACGCCTCCGCGTCCAAATAAAATCATTGGTCCAAAATTCGGGTCTCGCTTACTGCCGAGAATTAATTCATAATCAACATTTTGAATCATTTCTTGCACGGAAACGCCTTCTATTAAAGCGGAGGGGTGAAGTTTTTTAACATTCCCCATTATTTTCTCAAACGCCTGTTTAACTTCCTCCTTTGAATTTAAAGAATGAATCACTCCGCCCGCTTCAGTTTTGTGAGTGAGATTCGGGGATTGAATTTTCATTATCACGGGAAATCCAATTTTTTCCGCTTTTTCCACAGCTTCTTCTGAATTCTCGGCGAAATAAGTTTGCACTACCGGTATCCCGTATTTTTCAAGAAACTGTTTGGATTTTAATTCTGATAAAATATCTTCTTTGCCTTTTTTGCTTAATTTCTCTTGGTTAGAACCAACGTTTACAACCCTTCCTCCAGGCTCTTCTTCCAATAACTCTGTGTTTTTTTTATGGACGCAAGTGAGGAAAGGATTGAAAACTTGCTTTTCTATCTTTTCCGAATGCTGCGTTCGCAAGCTTCGCTTATAAGAACTGATTTTAATAAATGCCCTTACCGCTTCCTCCGGAGTTGGAAAATTAGGAATATTATATTTGCTAAAAATTTGACTGCTTTCATCTATACCATAAAGCCCCACCCAGGAAGAAAAAATCGGCTTGTCATATTTCTTACTCAAAACAGCCACCGTCTGAGCTGTCTCCTTAGGCTGACTGCCGTATTGGGGAGTAAACAAAACCAGCAACCCGTCAACATTTTTATCTTCTATGCATTTCTCTATCGCTACTCGAAAAGTCTCGGGTGAAGCGTCTCCTAAAATATCCACGGGATTGCGTCCGCTCCAAGCCGAAGGCAGTTTTTTGTCCAACTCATCAATGGTTTCTTTGGAAAGCTCCGCTACTTTAGCTCCCTCACTTTGAATCGTGTCTACGGCCATTACCCCGACGCCACCGGCGTTGGTTACGATAGCCAGCCTGTCCCCTTTTGGTAAATTACTGGATTCCAAAGCCCGCAGACAACCGAAGAGCTCGCTGGTCTCTTTTATTGGTAAAATTCCCACCTCCCTAAACACCGCTTCATATACTTCCTTTTCTCCGGATAAAGCGCCGGTGTGGGAAACAGCCGCTTTTTTGCCCTCTTCCGTCCGGCCGGCTTTAAGAACCACAATGGGTTTTTTCTTCACAAATTTTCGAGCCGCTTTGATAAATTTTTCACCGTGTTTAATTTCTTCCATGTATATTACAATGCTCCCGGTTTTCGAATCTTCTCCAAAATACTGAATAAGGTCCGAGAAATCCACGTTTAACATAGAACCTACCGAAACAAAAGATTTTATTCCTATATTCTGTTTCAAAGACCATTCAATAATAGCCGAACCTAACGCTCCGCTCTGAGACAAAATTACAATATTGCCTTCCTTAGGCATTTGCGCGGAAAAGCTGGCATTGAGATTGTTTTCTGTATTTATTACCCCTAAACAGTTAGGACCCACTAAAGTAATATCAAATTCATCCGCTATCTTTTTAATTTCCTCTTCCCGTTTTTTTCCTTCTCCGCCCGTTTCTCCAAATCCCGAAGTGATTACAATGCATCCTTTAATCCCTTTCTCTCCACATTCCCGAACCACCTTAGGCACAATTGAAGCCGGCACGGCTATCACTCCCAAATCAATTTCCCCCGGGATTTGTTTCACCGAGGGATAAGCTTTCTTTCCTTGCACTTTCTCCCACTTGGGATTAACAGGATAAACCTCCCCTTCAAAATTGGAGTTTAGGTTATAAAAGATACCGTAACCAACACTGCCTTTTCTATCACTAGCGCCAACCACAGCTATTTTTTTAGGATGAAAAATAGAATCTAAATTTTTCATATTCCACCTCTGCCTCCACCTCTGCCTCTACCATCTTGAGGTCCTTTACTAAGCCCTCTCCCGCTACCTGCGCCCATTCCTCTTCCCATATTTCTTCCCATTCCTCTTCCACTGGATGGCGGAGGAGAGTTTTGAGATATTGATTGTGAGGGAGATCCTGTTTCAGATTCTTCTTCACCTGTTTTCTCTATTGCTCCAAAAGGACAAAGGCTTTCCCCTCCGCATTTCTCAAGTTTTTCTTGGTCAATAACTTCCGCTTTCCCGTCATCCCCTATTCTTGTCGCTCCAGGGCATTTTTGAGTGCAAACTCGGCACCCGGTGCATTTTTGTTTGTTTACTCTATACATGATTATATTTTATTAGGTTTTTAATTTAATTAATTTAAAACTATTCCGGTTCTTTCCTTTTTATTATACTCTTCAACTATTTCATTAATATTGTCTTTAATTATTTCTATCGCTTTTTTAATTTCTGGCTCTCTGATTACAGCACAAACAAACTTATTCCTCATTCTAATAATGTTAGGACCGTATATTTTCCCCACTATAACATCTATGCCTGTTAGAACAGACGTTGTTGCCTCAGCTTTACCGGGATCCCCGTGGATTCTCGTCTCGTCTTCTCTATATTTAAGATTTTCCTTTTTTTCCTGAAACGCTAAATTCCCGTCTGAATATTTCCACACCTGAAAATATTTCGACATTCCTACATCATCGTCAGATTTTATTGTTCTGTTATCATCTGTTCCAATAGCAAATAGTAGATTCTGCTTAATCTCTTTTATCGCTCCTTGAGGACAAACCATTATGGCTTTTTTCAGGCAATCTGCGTTTTGGTCTTTTACTCTCGCCCTTCCGTCCAATATCTCTATCCCCTCCGGGCAAGTGCTTTTACAAATTCTACAACCGACACATTTATTTTTAGATATATTTATCATACTATCGCTATATTACTATATCATTATCTTAACTTCTTTCTTTCTTTTTGAAGGAATTAGACCTTTTAGCAACTGTTTCTCGTAGGTTGGTTTTTGAACCTTGTAAAAAACACCGATAGGAATTTTTATTTCTTCCTTTACATATTTCCATTGGTTAATTTTTCTTAGAGCTTCTGTTTCCGATGTTAAACTTTTAGATTTCATCTCAAAAACCCGCTCGTTGTAAAACTGATAAGTGTCAAAAAATGTTATGCAGGGTTGAAGAATATCAATAAAAGAAAAACCTTCATGTTCAACCCCTTGAAGAATTAAGTTTTTAAGATGACTTATTTTTGCGGAATATCCTCGGGCTATGAAAGTGGCATTAGAAGCCAACATTATTTTCAAAGGATCGAATGGCTCCTCCACGCTCCCGCGAGGAGTAGATTTTCCTTTAAAACCTTTGGGAGAGGTAGCTGTGAACTGACTGGCGGTCAAGGCAAAGTTCCTATTATTATGAACTAAAACGGTAATATCAATATTCCTTTTGGCGGCGTGAATTAAATGGGAAATCCCTTCGTTATAACATCCGCCGTCTCCGATAGAAACTATGACTTTAAGATTTGGATTTCCTAATTTTATTCCTTCGGCTGAAATAATTGGCCTACCATGTAGCGAAGAGAAAGTATTCAGATTTAAATAATCAATAATCTTTGAACCGCAGCCAATTCCGGAAACTACCACTATATCCTCTTTTGATACACCTTTTTCTATTAAAGAAGAAACGGCCTGTTTAAAGGCGGCTAAAATTCCAAAATTGCCGCAACCGGGACACCAGGTATTTTCAGCGTAAGTTTCTAATTTCATAATTTTAAATGATAAATTAATTTTAAATTTAAAATTCTCTCATCTTTTCTTCTATCTCCTTTGAAAGAAACGGCCTGGAGTTATACTTTAAAATCTGGTCATCTACTTTTATACCTTGGCTTTTTAAAACCAGCCCAAGCTGGCCTAAACCGTTAGTTTCTACTGAGATTAATCTTTTCACTCCCCTCAAAGCTTTCTTTAGTTGTTTTTCCGGAAAGGGTTCTAAAATAACAGGCTGTATCATTTTAATTCCTAAAGCTTCCGCTGCTTCTTTGGCGGGACCCTTGGTAGAACCCCAGGCAATAATAGCTTCTTTTGCTGTTTTCTTCCCGTAAACTTTAACCGCTTCCAATTTATCCACTTCTTTTTCCATTTCTTTAAATTTTCTTAACCTTTTGTTCTGCATCTTCTCTACGCTCTTTTCATCTTCCACTGTAATACCAAATTCATCGTGTTCATAGCTATTCGCTTTTAAAACAACATTTTTCTCTCCGGGAAAAGCAAGAGGAGAAATTCCGTTCTTTGTATCTTTGTATCTTAAATACTTTCCCTTTTTATTCCAAAGCAAAGGTTTTTCACGCTTAATTTTGTTTAAAACATCCTTATCAAAACTAAACGTACTTTCAGAAATTTCTTTATCCATTAACAAAATTGAAGGAGTTTGAAATTTCCAAGAAAGATTTAAAATTTCCCCGGCCCAGAAACAAGCCTCGTCAGCATCGCCGGGAGCGATAACAAACCTTACTATATCTCCATGTCCGGCACTTAAGGCAAAAAGTAAATCTCCCTGGCCATTATAAGTTGGCACTCCGCTGGCAGGAGACATTCTCTGGCTCTCTATCACAACCAAAGGAGTTTCATTCTGGGCGGCTAAACTAAACCCCTCCACCATTAGAGCAAACCCCCCGCCAGAAGTTCCAACCATAGTTCTAGCCCCGGTATAAGCCGCTCCAATAGCTGCGTTTATAACCCCTACTTCATTTTCCAGCTGGGCTACGGCAACACCAAAATCTTCTTTGTGTTTCGCTAAATAATGCAGGATTCCGGTAGCCGGAGTCATGGGATAAGCGATGTAAAAATCAAGACCGGCTTTAACCGCCCCTAAAGAAAGGGCTTCGTTGCCAGTCAAAATAGGTAAAGGTTTTTGATTTAATTTTTTAACTTTAACCAAATTTTGAGTTCCTTCAAAACTCGCTTTAGCCACTTTCAAGTTTAATGTTTTATACTTTTCAAACTCTTCCCTTAAAACTTTCTCAAAGATTTCCCAATCAAACCCGGCTGCTTTTGCAAATCCCGCGACAAGAGCAACGTTTTCCATCATCGATTTCCCTCCATTTTCCTTAATGATTGTTTTCACAGGCACCCCGACTCCTTTTTTAGAAGGTTTTGAAACTTTATCGCTGTTGTAAACAATCAAACCGTCTTTGTCTAAATCTTTCTGATGCTTTTTAAGAGTGTTTTGGTCCAAGCACAAAAGAAAATCTATCTCTTTTCTATGAGATAAAGGTTTTTTCCGGGAAGCTCTAATTTGAGAAAAATTATGGCCGCCCCTAATCAAAGATTGATACTCATCGTAAATAAAAATTTTATAACCCAAACTTGAAAATAATTTGGCTATCACCAACCCGGCTTTCCTGCTTCCTTCTCCCGCCGCTCCCCCTATTAAAATTGAAAAGTCTTTTACCATTCCCACTATTATAACTTATTTCTATAATACTCCCAAATCCTAAATAATAATTTCAAATATTTTATTTCTCTCTCTAAATCCCCTGACCAACCTTATCCTCGATGGCGGAATTTTAAAATACAAAGACAAAGCATCAATCACTGCCCTATTCGCCAAACCTCTTATTGGTTTGGCTCTAACCTTAACTTCAAAACTATCTTCTGATTTTCTAATCACTTCCTCTTCTTTTGAATTCGGAAAAACTTTAATTTTAATTAACATTTTTT
>CAZJVK010000006.1:0-12937 GCA_964549725.1 uncultured Candidatus Saccharibacteria bacterium
TATGAAAAAGAAACTTGGTTAAGCCAATTGATGGGTGTTCAACACCCATCATTAAACACCCATCATTAATTAGGGGGTGTTCAACACCCCCTAATTAGTTTTCTATATAGAAGTTACGGGTTTTGAGTCAGGAGTTGGCTATAATCTACTCGCACAAGTGGGGTCG
Source organism: uncultured Candidatus Saccharibacteria bacterium (assembly GCA_964549725.1). Lineage (GTDB taxonomy): Bacteria > Patescibacteriota > Minisyncoccia > UBA6257 > GWB1-50-10 > DATGCT01. The sequence goes on from CAZJVK010000006.1 coordinate 167, forward strand.
AAGCGTAGTGAGAACACAACTGCTTGTGTTCGAACAGCGGAGACGGGCTGAGCTTTATGCGAAGCATAGCGAAGCCCAGGGCAAGAAAGATTGAAAACTTGTTTTCCATCTTTTCCGAATGCCGTGCGAGCAAGCTTTGCTTACTCGCTATTAATCCCGATTTTATCAAAATCTTTGATTTTGAAATAAAATCGAGGATCCTCGATGCGGAACGAAATTAAAATTTCGAACGCATCGGGACTATGAGTTTAATATATCAATATCTTTCTGGAGTTCTTTAGCTTTGTCAACTACAGCGTCTCCATACCAGAAACGGTAAGTCCACCAACGTCTGCCGGCATAATATTTAGCGGCGGCGCAACGTTCAACCAAAACCTGGTGAGGTAGAAGATAATCATATTCATCGCCGTATGCCTGACAACCGGAGGATTCCATAAGTTCTTTTATATAAATGGAAGTAGCGGTGAAAGCATCTTCGTTACGCCATGGATTAGAAGGTTTGTTGCCGGTGACTGAACCAATTTGGTCTTCGCTTTCGTTATACTCCCAGTCGTTGCCGTCTTTTTCATATCCGCCGTATATTGCCCAAGTGGAGGGAATAAACTGAGCAGGTCCCATAGCTCCGCCATATGAACCATGAGCATTAGGGCAGGAAACTTTTGTAACAGTGGAGTCGCCCTGGAGTCCCAACTTTTTCAGTATAGCTTCAAAGACGGGGATATCCCGGTCGGGATGCATGGCGGTTTCGTATAAACACTGGCCAACGTTTTTACCAAGAAGAGATTCCCGACTAAGAATAGCCAGGGTGAGAGAAGCTCTAACACCAGTTGCGCCTTCGGCTAATTTGGCGAGTTCATAAGCTTTTTCAAAGTCTAATTCGCCGCCTCCAATTAGACGGAAGATGCGGCTTCTAATTTCCGCGGCAGTTTTTCTGGTTTCTGCCAGAAGGTTTTGGTATTTAGATTCGTCGTCTTGGGTGTTTTCAAGAAGATTATTCTTGTAGGATTTTGTGTACTGAAGTTGTCCTTTTTGATTTTCGCGTATATTTTTTAGGTTTTCGACATCTTCTCTTTCAAAAATCAATTCTTGTTTTTGTTCGATTAAATCTTGGCGGAGTTCTATAACGCTGTTTAGGGAGTTTCGAATATTATTTTGAACCAGAAGGATATCATTAATATTATTAAAAAAGTCGGAGATTTTGTCGTTTTGGAGAAGAATGGCAATTATAGTTTGATTGTCAGCTTTGTATAAACTTTGAAGAGAAAAAGAAAGCGCTTCTCTGTGAGTTTCAATTTTGTTTTGGGTGTAGTTTGTCTGACGTTGGGTTTCATAAATGTCGCTGCCTAATTTACGAAGCGATAGTTCAACAGCCTCAATTTGAAGGTTTAGTTTATTGGTTTGGGCGTTAATGCTGTATATTTCATTCTTGAGAGTCCGGCCTTTACTTCGATATTCATTGATTACTTTTTCCTGTTCAGCCATTTCCTCTTCAAGCTCTATTAATCTTTTTTCAAGTTCTTCTTGTTGTTCGGTAACCTGACTAGGTGAAAGATCTTCAAAAAACTCCTCACTGGTAGAGGTAGAAATAGCAGTGGAGGTGGAATTAGAAATTTCAGATTCTTGGGCGCTTACCGAAAAAGAGAAAAATCCGAATGTTAAAATGAAAAATCCGAATGTTAAAATGAAAACAAAAAACGTAATTGGGCGGAAACATTTCATAATAGTTATTCACTCTTAACCTCTTTTTTCTCTTCAGTCCCAGTTGTCTCTTCTTTCTTCTTGGCGGTTTCTTTAATCCCTTCAGCAGGTGGAGCAGTTTCAACTTCTTCTTTTTCTTCAACAACTTCTTCCTCTTTTTTGGAAATAGTGGCCACTGCCATGTCAGACGGAGTGATAACCTCGACATCGCCGGGGATTTTTAAATCCTTAACATAAATACGGTCCTCAATGGTTTTGAGGCAAGATATATCCACCTCAATTTCGTGAGGGATGTTTTGGGGCAGAGCTTTTATTTTAATTTCCTTTAAAACTTTTACTATAATAAGGCCTTCTTTTTCAGCCGGAGCAACACCTTTAAATTCAAGAGACACTTCAGTTTCAATTTTGGTGTCCCGACTTACCACATAGAAATCAATATTGAGAGGGTTCCGGGTTATTGGGTGAATCTGGACGTTGGAAATAAGGGTGGAAATAGATTTTTTTTCACCTTCAATATCAATTTCAATAATAGTATCTTTTCCCGCCTTTTTATATATTTCAATGAATTTTTGTTTAGGTATAGAAAGATGAATATTATTTATTCCCGGACCGAAGAGTTCGGCAGGAATAATACCCTCTTTTCGAAGATTTTTTACTTTTTTACCCAAAATTTCCCGTTTTTCTGCTTTTAATATTGTAGCCATAAATTAGTATTGCGGGTAAGTATTAAGATTTTTTCTTGGCCTTTTTCTGGCGAGTTTTAAAACGCTCGGCGCGTCCGGCAACATCGATTAACTGTTTCTTGCCGGTGTAGAAAGGGTGGCATTTGTTACAGATTTCTATTTTAATATTTTTTTTGGTAGAGCCAACAGTGAAAGTGTTACCACAAGCGCATTTTACTTCGGCTTTATCATAATATTTTGGATGGATGTCTTTTTTCATGAATTTGATTTTAGTTTTTGTTTGGTTCTTAGAGTCTTTGTTTTGTTATACTAACTTAATTGTGTTAGATTGTCCAATTCTTAAAATAATTTTACTATAGCATCACGACGGCCGTCGTGATGCTATAGTAAATTAATAATGGACGTTCAACGTCCATTAATTGGTTGTTTTAGAAGCTATTTTTTGGTATTATAAGAGTGAGGAACCCTCTTGGGTTTTTTAAAATTGATTAAAAAATAAACTAAATGACTGAAAGAAAAAGCACTAATAGGAAAAAAATTTCAGGTAAGAAATCGATTAATCGGAAGGTGGTATCGAAGAAAAACAGCTATAGCGCCGAGGATATTTACGTTTTGAAAGGCTTGGAGCCGGTCAGGAAAAGACCGGGTATGTATATTGGTTCTACTGGTTCGGATGGTCTTCATCACTTGATTTATGAAGTTGTGGATAATTCTATAGACGAAGCGATGGCTGGATACGCTGAAAATATTATAATTGAGCTTTTACCGAATAACCAAGTGCGAGTAACTGATGACGGACGGGGGATTCCGGTTGAATATCATAAACAGAGCGGCAAGTCGGCTTTGGAGACAGTAATGACAACTCTTCACGCCGGAGGAAAATTTGACAGCAAATCGTACAAAGTGGCCGGAGGTCTTCATGGTGTTGGAGTTTCGGTAGTTAATGCTCTTTCGGAGAATTTGCAGGCTGAGGTTTGCAGAGACGGTAAAAGATATGTTCAAGAGTATAAGAGAGGAAAAGCAAAAAGTAAGGTAAAAAGGCGGGGTAGTTGCGAGAAGAATGGAACCACTATTATTTTTGAACCTGATTCGGAAATTTTTATTGACAGTGCTCAGTTCAACTTTGAACGGATTATAAACCATCTTCGCCAACAGGCTTATCTTACCAAAGGCCTTCGAATTAATATTTTAGATAAAAGAAAAGAAGAGAGGAATTCCTATGGATTTTATTTTGAAGGCGGACTTCAATCATACCTCACTTATCTCGTGGGTAATGCTAACCGGATTCAAAATAATCCTTTCTATGTTCAAAGGGAACAAAATAGTATTGGTATTGAAATTGCTTTTGTTTATACCGACGATGTAGAAAGCGAAGAACACGCTTTTGCTAATAATATTTATACTGCTGACGGAGGAACGCATCTTACCGGTTTTCGCTCGGCGCTTACCCGAATTCTTAATGACTATGCCCGCAAGGAAGGAATTTTGAAAGAGTCGGATGATAATTTGACAGGTGAAGATGTTCGGGAAGGTTTAGTGGCGGTAATTTCGGTGAAACTTAGCTCACCGCACGAACCTCAATTTGAGGGCCAGACGAAAGCGAAGTTGGGTAATCCGGAGGTGAGAAGCGCGGTTGAAACGGCGATGTTTGACGCCCTTTTGGAGTTTTTAGAGAGACGTTCGTCTGACGCCAAGAAAATTTTAGAGAAGAATATGTTAGCGGTTAGAGCTAGAAAGGCAGCTAAAGCAGCTAAGGAAACCGTGCTTCGAAAGGGAGCGTTAGAAGGTTTGGCACTGCCCGGTAAGCTTGCCGATTGTATATCCCGGAAACCGGAGAAATCAGAACTTTTTATAGTGGAAGGCGATAGCGCCGGCGGGAGTTGTAAAAACGGACGTGACCGTAATACCCAAGCTATTTTGCCTTTACGAGGTAAAGTATTGAATGCTGAGAAGAATAGATTAAGCCGCCTGCTTAAAAATAATGAAATAAGATCTCTCGTTATTGCTTTAGGGACAGCTATTGCCGAAGAATTCGATGTTTCAAAGATAAGGTATCACAAGATAATCATTGCCACGGATGCGGATATTGACGGAGCTCACATTAGAACCTTACTTTTAACTTTATTCTACCGATATTTTAAAGAGGTTATTGAACAGGGTTATCTTTATATTGCCCAGCCGCCTTTATATCAAATTCAGAAAGGCAAGGAAAAGAATTATGTCTACACGGAAGATGAGTATAAAAAGATGATTAAGGAAATGGGGAATAAGATTACCATTCAGCGATATAAAGGCTTAGGTGAAATGAATCCGGAACAGCTTTGGGAAACAACTATGGATCCTGAGAATCGGATTTTGAAGCAGGTTGAAATTGAAGACGCAGCCGAAGCAGATAACATGTTTGACATTTTGATGGGTAGCGACGTAGCGCCTCGGAAGCGGTTTATCCAAGCCTATGCCAAAACGGTCAGGAACCTGGATATATGATTATACTGTCGGTTACTTGATATGAATTTTGTAAAGTGGTAAAGTTTTTAGATATGTTTAAGAAGGCAGTAAAATTTTTAAAAGAATCACGCCAAGAATTCAAGCGAGTTAATTGGCCTACCAGAGAGGAAACTGTCCGATATACATTAATAGTAATTGGTATTTCGGTTGCAGTCGCAGTTTATTTGGGGCTTCTTGATTATGTATTTACCAATATTTTAAAGGTGATTATTCCCACAATAGCGGGCTAGGGAAATAAACCTTAAGTGAAGCGTAAATTATGGCCAATAACAAGAAACATACAACTTTAGATGATTCGGAAGAGAATAAAGAGCGACATTGGTATGCCGTTCATACTTATTCCGGATATGAGGATGCCGTAGCTCGTTATCTCAGTCAGCGGGTAGATTCATTAGCGATGAATGACAGAATTTTTAATGTGATTGTACCTAAGGAAATGAGAATAAAAATTCGCGGTGGCAAACGGCATGTGATAGAAGAAAAAATTTTTCACGGCTATGTTTTAGTGGATATGATTCTTGACCAAGATTCCTGGTATGTGGTTCGAAATACCCCCCGAGTAGCCGGTTTCGTAGGGCCTGATCCGGCAAATCCCACTCCGCTTTCCAAAGAGGAAGTGGATAGTATTACGCAACGAATGGCTGAAAAAGAGCCGGTTCATAAAGTTGATTTTAAAAAGGATGAATCAGTAAAGATTATTGATGGGCCCTTTAAAGACCGTGATGGCAAAGTGGTTAAAATTGACGAGGCTCGTGGCAGAGTAAAAGTGGTAGTTCCAATGTTTGGTCGAGACACCACGGTTGAATTAGATACTTTGCAGGTAGAGAAAATTTAGTAAAACAAACTAACTTATACAAATATGGCAAAAGAAATACAAGTAGTATTAAAATTGCAGATACCAGCCGGTCAAGCTACGCCGGCGCCGCCTGTTGGTCCGGCGCTTGGTCAGCACGGTGTTAATATCGGTGAGTTTATTAGCAGGTTTAATGAGGAAACTAAAGAAATGGGCGGGGAGCTTATCCCAGTTGAAATTACGATATATAAAAACCGAAGTTTTGATTTAGTTTTTAAAACACCGCCCGCCTCATATCTTTTAAAGAAAGCGGCCGGGATAGAAAAAGGTTCTGGTGAGCCCCACAAAGTAAAAGTGGGAACGGTAACTAAGGAAGATATTAAAAAAATTGCCGAGCGAAAAATGAAAGATTTAAACACTAATGATATTAATGCAGCGGTAAAAATCATTGAAGGAACCGCGCGTAATATGGGGATTGACGTAGTTTAAACTGGATATGCCGGAATATAAACCAACTATAGGGCTTGAAATCCATATTCGATTGGATACAAAGACAAAAATGTTTTGTCCTTGTAAAAATGATCCAGACGAGAATCAACCAAATGTGAATATCTGCCCTATTTGCTTAGCCCACCCGGGAACATTGCCGACTATAAACGAGGAGGCAGTGCGTAAGGTGGTGCTTTTTGGATTAGCGCTTGGTGGAAAGATAGCCAAGAAAACCAACTTTGACCGGAAAAGCTACTTTTATCCTGATCTCCCGAAAGGTTTTCAGATTTCCCAATATGACGACCCATTAGTTTCCGGCGGGGAGCTTAAAGAAATTCGAATAACTAGAATTCATTTAGAAGAAGACGCCGGACGATTAGTCCATACCGAAGGAGGTTTTGTAGAAGAAGGGATGAGTAAATCAAGTTTAGTTGATTATAACCGGGCCGGCACGCCACTGGCTGAACTTGTTACCGAACCGGATTTGGTTAGCGCTAAACAGGTGGTAGAATTTGCTCGAGAGCTCCAACTTATTTCACGTTATCTCGGTATTTCGGATGCGGATATGGAGAAGGGAGAAATGCGTATTGAAGCGAACGTTAGCCTTAATATGGGTACCAGAGTAGAACTTAAAAATATAAATTCTTTTCGAGTTGTCAGCCAGGCAATTGGATATGAAATAGCAAGACAGAAAAAACTTTTGGAAAGAGGTGAGAAAGTTATTCAAGAAACGAGAGGTTGGAATGCTAAGAATCAGAAAACTTGGTCTCAGCGCAGTAAAGAAGAAGCCCATGATTACCGATACTTCCCGGAGCCGGATTTGCCGCCGCTTGACCTGAGTGAGTGGGATTTGGAAAATATGAAAGCGGAATTACCGGAACTGCCGGAAGCAAAAAGAAATCGTTTTGCGAAAGAGTTTGAATTAAAAATGGAAGACGTTGAACCTTTGATTAATAACGAGCGTGAGGCGGAATATTTTGAAGAAATTATTTCAGAGTTGAGAATATTTAATAAGAAGGCTGATGTTAAATCGGCTTATAATTATTTTACCGGCGAGCTTAGAGGATTAATGAATGACCGAGGAGCGAAGTTTGAGGATTTAAAAATTTCTCCGGAGGAGTTTGCTCATTTTGTGCATATGACTTCAAGCGGCGAACTCTCAAGTCGGCTGGCTAAGAATATGCTTGCTTTAATGTTTGAAACCGGCAAGGACCCGGAGACGATTAAAGAAGAAGGTGGATTTGAAGTAATTAGTGGAGAGAATGAACTTGAGAAAGTTGTTAGAGAGGTGGTTAATGAAAACGAAAAAGCTGTCTTGGATTACAAGAAGGGTAAAGAGGAAGCAGTTAAATTTTTAGTGGGGCAAGTAATGGCAAAGAGTAAAGGGCAGGCTGATCCCAAAAAAGCAGTAGGAGTTTTTAAAAAGGTTTTGGGGGAATAAATACTGACTAATTCAAAAACTTTTGAATTAAGTCAATTGCTTCGTCTTTTTCTTTTATCCAATGAATTGATTTATTGCGTTTAAACCAAGTTATTTGACGTTTAGCGTATTTGTAACTGTTGTTTTCTATTCTTTTTTTCATTTCCTCTTTTGATATTTTATTTTGGAGATACTCTGCGGAATGCCGGTATTCAAGTCCGAATGATTCTAATCGTTCCCAGGAGATTCCTTCTTTGTGAAGTTTTTCTGTTTCTTTTAATAATCCTTTTTTAATTCTTAATTCGAGTCGATTTTTTAATCTCTCTTTTAATTCCCGACGGTTTGTTTTAAGGCCGATAAAAAGAGGAGTATAAGGAGATTCTGAATAATTTGTTTTTGGGACCGGTTTCTTGGTTACTTCAATTATTTCCAAAGCTCTTATAATTCGTTGTTTGTTATTCGGGTTTATATTCTCGGCTCTTTCCGGATCCAGTTTTTTTAATTTTCGGTATAGTTGTTCGGTTAATTCTTTCTGGAGTTTTTTGCGTAGTTTGAATTGGGGCGGTACTTTAGGAAGGTTTAGATTAAATAAAAGAGTATCAATGTAAAATCCGGTACCGCCGACAATTATAGGAAGATAATTCCTTTCTAAAATTTCTTTGATGGCTTTTTGACCAAGGCGCTTAAAGTCCACTACTGAGAATTGTTTTTCAGGACTTACGATATTAAGGAGATGATGACAGATATTTTCTGAGTAGAGCCCGTCTCTCTTTTTTACAAGAGGCACTTTATTAGAACCGATGTCCATTCCAATGTATACCTGACGGGAATCAGCCGAGATAATTTCGCCATTAAATTTCTTAGCAATTTCTATTGCCAAACTGCTTTTTCCCGAGGCAGTGGACCCGACAATCGCTATTATTTTTGGTTTGTTTATCATATCTTTATAATAATACCAAAAAGCGACGCTGGAAACGCCGCTTGTTTTTATTTTAGAAGCTTACCCCCTTTCTTTGATTTCCTTAGTGATTTTCTTTATAAATTCCTCAATTTTGACAATTTCAGTTTTCCCTTCATGTCTTTTTCTAACATTAACAGAGTTCGTTTTCTTTTCTTTGTCGCCAACTACAAGAACATACGGAATTTTTTGGGTTTCGGCGTTTCTAATTCGCTTACTGAGAGTATCGTCGGGATTGTAAATTTCAACATAGACATTCTCCTTTTTAAGTCTTTTAAAGAGCTCCTCGGCGTAACTCACATGTTCTTTACTAATCGGAAGAACTGCGACTTGGGTTGGAGCGAGCCAGGTTGGAAAGTCACCGGCGTAATGTTCAATTAGAACGCCGAAGAATCTTTCCATTGAACCTAGCAAAGCGCGGTGAATCATGAACGGCCGTTCCTTTTCTCCTTTCTCATTTATAAAATTCATATCAAATCTTTGTGGTAGATTAAAATCAAATTGTATAGTAGTGCATTGCCATTCTCGCCCGAGCGAGTCCTTTATCTTTATATCAATTTTAGGTCCATAAAATACACCTCCGCCTTCGTCAATTTCATATTCAATGTTTTGTTTTTTGAGAACGTTTTCCAGTTCTTTTGTGGCAATTTCCCAATCCTTTTCCTTACCCGCATATTTTTCAGGCCTTGTGGAAAGGTAAGTATTATATTCAGAAAATCCAAAGTCGCCTAGCATTTTTATAGCGTGTTTAACTAATTTTGAGAGTTCCTCGGGCATCTGTTTGGGTTGGCAGAAAAGATGGGCGTCGTCCTGAGTAAATCCTCGCACTCGTGTAAGACCGTGAAGAGTACCCGAGCGTTCGTACCGGTAAACCGTCCCGAGTTCCGCATATTTTATAGGCAGGTCGCGATAGCTTCTTATTTTTGAATTGTAGACCCGTACATGAAACGGACAGTTCATTGGTTTTAAGAGATATTCTTCTTTCACCTCGCTTTCTATGTTTTTCTGCGCTTCCTCCAAACTGCGGCTTACTTCAATAGGAGGGTACATACTTTCGTTGTAAAAGTTCCAATGCCCGGAAATTTCCCACAGTTTGCGATTCGCAATGTGCGGCGTGTAGAGCCATTGATAATCGACATTTGATAACTCTTCATATAAATAATCCTCAATAATTTTTCTTATATGTGCCCCTTTAGGCAGCCAAAGAACAAGGCCTTGTCCGACCTCCTCATCTATCATAAAGAGTTCAAGTTCCTTTCCTATTTTACGATGGTCTCTTTGTTTTGCTTTTTCTATTTGTTCGAGGTAGTCATTTAATTCGCTTTTTGACTCAAATGCCGTGCCATAAATACGGGTAAGCATTTTGTTTGATTCATTACCTCGCCAATAAGCGCCGGCGACGTGAGTTAATTTGAAAGAATCAGGATTTATTTCCTTAGTGTTTTTCACATGACCGCCGCGGCAAAGGTCAGAAAAAATATTACCGGTTTCATATACGGAAAGTTTCTTTCCTTCTTTTATATATTCATTTATAAGGTCAAGCTTGAAGGGCTGGTCTTTAAAAAGTTTTTTAGCTTCATTTTCGGTTACTTCTCGACCAGAGAAAAGGAGTTCTTCTTTAATGTATTTTCGTATTTTCTCCTCAAGTTTTTTGAGGATATTTTCATTTATTAAAACATCTTCCGGGAAAAGGAAATCATAATAAAATCCGTTCTCAATCACCGGTCCGATACCGAGTTTGACACCGGGATATTTTTCAAGAACAGCCGCGGCCAGAAGATGAGCCAGGGAGTGGCGGATATTATTTAATTTTTTATTATCTTCAGGCATCGTGGTTATTATTACAGTTTATTAGAGGTTAGGCAAAGAGTAATGGATAATAAGTTTCCTTACAATTCTTTTACTTTATCGCAGATAAGTTTTGCTTCTTCATCCCGATTGGAAAGGCGGCCTTTTAGTAAAACTATTTTATTTTCTTCCCAAATCCGGCTGTTTTCTTGAAGCGTGTCGGCAAAAACCAGAACTTCCATAGCATCTTCCTGGTCTTCAATTTTAACGAAGAGCATAGGCTTGCCGTTCTTGGTGAAGATTTTTTTAATACTGGATATAAGACCGGCGGTTGTGTAATATCCATGGTTGCCATTGCCGTTATTTACAACTTCCTTAATTGATTTTACATTATCGCCTAAGTTTCCGGCGTATTTACTAAAAGGATGGTCGGTGAGATAAATTCCGAGAAGTTCTTTTTCCCAGGCAAGGATTCTATTTTTACCGATATTTTCTTTGGCCGGTTTGAGATTTAAAGTTATCATTGGCTTCTTGCCGAAAAGATTAGTTTGGTTATTTTCTTTAACCCGACGGAATTCTTGGTTAATTTTCAGCATTTCATCAATATTTTCAAGAAGTTGAATCCGATTTTTATTCAAAGAGTTAAGCGCCCCGCATTTTATTAAGCTCTCTAGGGATTTTTTATTCATATCTCGATGGTGGATTCGGGAAAGGAAATCGATAATATTTTGATATGGCCCTCCTTGAATTCGTTCTTCTATTATTATATCGGCAATATTGCGCCCGATATTTTTAATAGCGGAAAGCCCGAAGCGAATATTATTATCATCGTCAATAGTGAAATTGTGATAACTTTGATTGATATCCGGTGGAAGAACTTCAATATTGAGATGGCGAGTTTCAGCGATTAAGAAATTGATTCGGTCTACGTCATTACCGGAAGTATTTAAGAGGGCGGTCATAAATTCAACCGGATAATGAGATTTGAGATACGCAGTTTGATAACTAATCATAGCGTATGAGGCAGCATGGGAATTATGAATAATAATGTCATTGGCGATAAAGTTGTGATGTTTGGGTACGGTGATGTCGTAAGTGTCCTTTATACCTTCGTACTTAATGTTTACTACCTTGTCCCAGAATATATCTGAGTCTGAGAGCGTTTGAAGTTTTTCGTTTCCAGTTTCTTCGGCAATTTTAGCGACGGTTTCTCTGAGGTATCCCACCTTTTTTTTATCTTTCATAAATAGTCTCCAGGATATACCGGTTTGTCGTTGAAATTCTCTGAAGTTTGAAGTTTTGATTTTTGCAGCTTCGCGTATTTTGTCAATGACTAAGGAAACAGGGATGGTATCAAAACTGCCTCTGGCGGAATTATTTTTGATGCTGCCGTTTATGATAGGGTGAGTTTTCATTATCTCCTTAGCCGTTGTTGCCTTTTTACCTACAAAATATTTTCCAAAGGTGTTAATAAATTTAGCAATGTTGTTGTAGCGGGTTACGGTTACAGTGTAGCCGGTTTTAAAACCGCCGCGGTATTTGAATTTTTTGGTGTGAATGGCAGATAAGATATTGAATCGAAGAAGGAAATGTTGAAAATCCTGAGCAATCTGTTTAGAAGAAGTAGCGTAGAAAATTTGCGGATCTCGTTTATTGTTTACACAACCGTCGCCTTGGAACATTTTACTGATAAGTAGAGCGAGATCTTTGTTTGGAAGGCGAAACACAAATTCAGGAAAGACTTTTTTCGTAGCTGTTTTTCCTTTTATATTCAGTGAGTTTATCCATTCTACGGCTTCTGATTTTTCTTTCACATTTTTTCTTTTGGAGTATACAGAGACAGCTGATTTACTGTTATCTATTTTGCCCACAGTATTGCCAAATTTTTCCAGGTTTTTAATGTAATCATCTATTTCTAATTTTTCCTTGGAGTAAAAGTAAAATCCGTGAGGATGGCAAAGATTACCTTCGGCTATTAGATAACCAAGAACGACAAGTTTATATTTTCCTTCAGATTTAGAGTTTTTTGGTTCCAGAAGTTTTCTTGGAACAGCAATTCGGTCGCCTTCTTTTATATTTTTAAGATTTTGCCAACCTTTCTCAGTATAGAGTGGGTGATTACTAGTAACGGTTATTTCCCGACCACTTCTGGTTTTGACTTTCCAAACTTTTTTCTTGCCATTGTAATAGGTTTTAGTAGCTTTTGTTTTTTTTAGTTTGAGCGTGTTTTCGTTTAAAAACACAATATCTTGTTTATTCTTATTTTCGTGAATTTTTTTTATAGGAGTCAGCTTACCCGTTTCAGGATTGTAGATTCTTGTATCTCCGGTTACGCAGCGATTGAAACCATAGCGGGCGAAGGGTGGGAAGATTTCCCAGATTTTTTCGGCGGTTTTTTGCTTAATGCCATTTTTAACCATGCCGTTTATGAGTT
>CAZJVK010000007.1:0-12881 GCA_964549725.1 uncultured Candidatus Saccharibacteria bacterium
TTTTGTGATACTTCACTCATAGTTTTACTGTTATTTACCTGTTTTATCAGGTGATTGAGCCGACCTTTTATAATGTTAGAAAACCCCCAAATCTGGAATTATTTCGCTATCGTTTTTTCTTTAATTTTTACCCCACCCCTCAACTCACTATTGTTTTGGCTGGGAGAAATAGTGGTGAGAGCCGTAGGGTAGATAAGCATTTTCCTTTTGTCGTCTGGGTCTGTTTCTTGCACGATTAGCCCCGCCGTCTCTAACATCGGCAAAATCTGCTGGCGTAGTTGGTGCGTGTCCAACATCCGCCCATATACCTCAAAATGCTTTTGGAGCAGTTCTTGCCGTGATAAGCCGAGCTTTGCCGTTGCTTCCTCAAACCCATCGCCCTTGTTGGCGTTTTTATCACCCCACGCTTTCAAAATAACTTCTTGGTAGAGGTTGTAGATATACGGCGGCAGGTTTAATTCCTGACTGACCGAGATTGTGTCCCAAACCTTGAACGCCTGCTCAATATCATCCTCGTTGGCGGTAATGGTTGTGCCGCTCCTATCCCGCCACCATAGATTGATTAGGGCAAAGGATTTGATGAGTGAGGCAAGGCGTTTAATGTCTCGCTGATGGCGTGGCTTGAGCACCTTGTTTTCGGTCAAAAATCGGTCAATGACTTTCTGGTGGCTCGCAATGTTTATCTCTCGGATACCTTCCAGTTTTATTGCCCGTATCCGTTCTTTGAGTAGCTTCCGTTCGGGGTTCTCGTCAAGCCAGCTTTTGTAACTTTCGGCGTCCGCTTCTTTTTTAATGCTCTCCAAAATCCCTTGCCTGATTTTTTCGTGATTAACCTCTGGGCTTAACAGCAAAAATCGTGTTGCTTCCTGCTCGTCAATCCGCAATCCTGCGGTGCAGAAAATAACAGAGGGGTATCCTTTGAGCAAAACATTCTTGGTTTTTAATCCAAACTTCTGGGATTTGTCCGTTATCTTTACGCTTATTTCTTTTTTATCGTGGGATAGCAATGGTCTCAAGTGTTGCAGGAGCAAGGTGTGTGGCTGGTCAAGAAAAATTAAAATCTTGCGGGATAAATCTACCACATATTCTTTCATTTCCTTATTCCATTCGCCGACATCGTGAAAGAAAGCAGTAGGTGAGCAGTAGCCAAGCTCAAGCACATCTTCTTCTGGAAACAGGCGGGCAATTTCGGTAGGAATGTAGCTTTTGCCCGTGGAAGACGGGGCGTTGTAGCTAATATTGAATTGTGCATTTTCTGTGAAAGCAGAAAGCTCGCAAAGGAAGGTTACGATTTTATTCTCCTCGTCCCGCTTAATCGTCAATCCAAGTATCTCAACCAAATTCTGCGAGGAGAGCGGTTTGAACTGTGAAGTATCAATTTTTTCTGGATATTCTTTTGCATATTTGCCAAATAAATCATCGGGATTGCCGTTGAGTTTTACGAAATAGTCAGTGATGTCGCCGCCTTCTCCAACCTCATTTGGTAGCGAAACAATATAGGTTTCGTTTCCACCATTTTCCACCATCTTTGCTACCCGCTCCGCTCCTTTCTTACCTGCTTCATCATTGTCAAAGCAGATGTAAATTTTCCGACATTTTCCGATAACCATCTCCGCCCATTCTTTTTTGAAAGTCATCGCTCCGTGAGTGGAAGTAATGGCAGGTATGTTCTTTGAGAGCAGAGCCAATCTGTCCAGCTCGCCCTCGCAAATGACGAGTGGATTGTTAGCATTTGTTAGCATTTCCCATCCATAAATCTGGGCTTCAACTCCTTTGGGGTAAGTAATTTTTTCATCACCCGCATTTGGGTCTCGCCTCAACTTGAAAAACTGAAAAGCCCCATAAACATCTTTTATGGGTATCGTAATCCACCATTTGCTATAGAACTTGCCCCAGCCGAGCTTGTGGGCGTCTATAACGGCGTCTGTAATGCCTCTGGCGTTCAAATACTGGCGGATATTGGCTGGAAGTGCTTGATGACAAGTATCAACCAATTCTGCGTCAAACTTCGTGGATTTTTGTAGATTTTTCGTGGGCGTTATTGGGTTGAGTGCAATTTCCTGTATGCCATCCCCGAAGTGCTTGGCAAGGGTTACGAGGTTGCCTTTTTCTCCGCATTTTTTGCAATCGTATTGTCCAGTTTCAGCGTCAAAATAGAGATGTGCCTCGCCGTTTCTGCTGTCGTTATCGCAATTGTTAAATAGGCAACGAGTTATTATTTCTCCGCCTTGTTCTTTGAAAGGAATGCCTTTGCGAGTTAGATACTCTTTAATTGTAATAGTTTGTAATTCTTGCATAATTTTAATGTTAGGTTTTGTTAGGTTTTAAGTCGCCAGTTTGTCGGCGGCGTTCCTGTAATTGCTGGTATTCGGCTTCGGTCATTGGTTTGTAAATCAGCTCAACCAATCGGATGAGTTTCGCACCCTGTTCATACGCTTCCTCTCGGCTGATTTCTTTGCCATAGCGGTTTTTGTAAAGCGTTTGATATTTTGTTATCTGCTCATCCGACAGCATAGTTTTATTCGTCCGAATATAATCTGTTCTTGAGATTTTTAATGTTGTCCCAGAACGAACGGGACTTTTGCTCAAGACGGTCAGACCAGAAATCGTCTGCGACTTTTTCAATTCCCGCCTCACGGCGAAAAATAAATCTCACCTTGCGTGGATTTCCACGGTCTAAAGTAAGCAACGAAAAATCCGCCGTTACTAAAGCGGCGGCACAACCCAAATCATAGGTTGCATATATTTCGTCTCCTTCAAGAGGAACATATTGCAATTCCTCGGACGAATTGTTTTGTATTTTTTTCGTCATAATAATTGTTTTTTAATTTAATAATTTACGACTTTGAAATGTGAGAGTTTTTGCCCTCACTCTATATGCTGAAAAATCAGACAAACAAAAAATCCCGTTGTAATAACAGGGATTTCAGGTGTGTTGTATTGAAAAAGCCCTCTGATTTTTCAGAGAGCTTATTCTTTACTATTTTCGTCTGCGCGATTTTCGTTCAATCTGCCGCCTTGTGCCCAGATTTCCTCTCGCCTCAATTCCGGCGCCGTCAGTATGGTGAACTTTGGATGGTAATAATCGCGCCTGTCGTGGAATGGGTCATCATCAGTTTTGAAAATGGCTCTCAATCGCTTTACCAGCGTTCTTTTTATCTGATACACATTACCGATATTGAGCGTGATGTTGGTATTTGCGGCAACCATTCTGCGCATATTTTCTGCGGTAGCTTGTTGAATATCGGTTGCAGACAATACCGATAAGGCGCAAAGAAAACCCCATTGTCGGTCCTGTTTTTGCTGTTTCTTGCCCGTAAAAAATCCAAGCTGTATGTAATCGGCGGTTTGAAGGTGGTTGTTGTTGTAAAAAATCTCTATCTCCTTCATCCCTTCTTTCCCTTTGAGTATAACCTTTTCAAATTGAACCATCTCTGGGAACGATAGCTCAATAGTGTGCCGCGCTTGTTTTATGCGTTTTACTCCGAGTATAGAAGCTGGCGAAGCAACGGGGATAAGCGAGTCCCTGCGAACCAAATAATAATCTTCGCCCGCAATTTGTTCTGTCGCTTCGGCTTTTCTTTTTCCAACCTGTTTTTTCTTGAGAATGTATGATGAAAAAACGCCGTCAATATCATCAATCCTTATTTTGGGCTTGCTCTGGTATAAATAGCACCCGATAAGGTTCATTTCGTGAGATGGAGCGTTCAATGTTTTCTCAATGTAATTGCGCGTGCTTGAAGTTCGCACATCCTCAAGCGCATTGAGAAGAAAAAAGGAATACAGCGACTTTTCAACCTCATTGTCGCTTTCTTGTATCGCTTGATTGACCGCATCAATTTCAATTTTTCGTCCGCGTATTGTTTCGTAATAAAAACCTACTACTTTGAATATGGTCGCTCCACGCGAAGTGAGGATACGCTTCATTTCGTCTTCAATCCCGCCAACAACAACATCCTCGCTTGATACGAGTACTTTCAGTATCCAAAATCTTGACCATTCCGAAATCTCGCTATGGTTATAGGTCTTCCAAAGTGCGTTGTCTATAAAGACGGTATCCATTGAGTCCCCGAAAATCCGCAAAAACTCTCGTCCATCAGTAACATACTGAATGATTGGTACGACAAGAGACCGGCGCAATGGAATTATGCCGATTAGATTAAGAATAAATCCGAGGTCGTGCTTTGTCCCGACTTTGAGGTAATACTTGAGCTCTCGCAATTCCAGCTTATCAACGCTTTCTCTGTTTGCTATCGCCTCAATGACGCGTGGCACATTCTCTTGAATGCGAGTAAACTCGTCTGCCGGTATCTCTGGGGTGTTGTCCTCATAGTGAGAAACGATACGCATTGCCTCTATTGTCTCTGTGTCTTGTATTTTTATTAGGCGCGTTTTCTCGTTGAGGTTAAGGTTGTGGTTCCGGAGAAAGCGAACTATCTTCTCTGTTGCTTTGAGCACATCTTCCTTTGTTTTGCCCATCAAGGTGATGTCATCCGCATACCGCAGATAGCGGAGTTCTTTTCCTATCAGTTCTTTCTCGGCATATCTGTCCAGTGATGAAAGATAGACATTCGCAAGAACCGCCGATGGGTTTGGTCCTTGCGGGATGCCCTTTGGTAATTCGTGATATTCAATCCAAGTGCAGAGTTGTGTCTTGAGCAAATTAAGCATTTGTTCATCTTTGACACCGAAATCGTTTTTGAGCTTTTCAATCAGTTGCCCGATAAGGATATGCTCGTAGTATTGCTGAACATCAATCTCCAACTTCCATACAAAGCCCTTCTCAAATGCCTTTTTCTGCGCTTTGCAAAAATCGTCCCAACTATTGAAGTATGGGGAAATAAAACTCTCCGCATCTTTATCATCGTTGACCCTATTTGCAAAACAAACCTTATCTGATAGTTTCCCGTCTATCTTGAAACCCAGAATATCTTGATTGAAGATTGCTTGATAAACGATACGGTCAACCATTGAGAGCACGCACACTGGGCGGAGTCCAAGATTATCTTTGGGAATATATACTAAAAAACCCCGTTCTGGGGCATATTTGCCATCACGAAGGTATTGCTCAAGGGCAACAAAGAACTGGTCGCCGAGCGCATTGATGGCAGTCAATGCGGGGTGATTGATAGGGCTTATGGAAAGAGTCGAGTGTGCGAGCTCGTTCTGGACATATTTGTATGCCAGTTTCAGGTTGTCCCTTGATGAAAATCGCTCAAAGAGTGTAGTCATTGTAATCGTAATTTAGAGTAATTGTCATTTAATGTTGTAGATAACTTTTATCTTCTTTATACTTATGTTAAGCAATGTTAGGTAAAAAAACAATACTTTCTATGGATAAAATAATGGACAAAATAAAAAAGATTGTGCAAGGTCTTGCACGGAACTTGGGAAAAATTAACAAGCTATCATTACCAGCCACTATTGTAATAGCGAGCTTGATTATAGGGGGCTTTTATTTTGGAAGCCAAGTGATTAAACAGCATTCTATTGAGAGACAGCAGGAAATTAAAATAGCACAAGAGCACAAAGAATATGTAGCTAAAAGAAAAATGGAGTGTTATGAGCTTTACAAAGAAAGGGACGAAACGCGAAGCAATGTAGATGACTATTTTTACAGAGAAAAAGATGATGTTTGCGTAGTGATATACGAAAACCTTAACTGGAAAGAAAGAGACCCACTTGACTGGTTCAAAGAAGACCCACTTGAGGATAAGTATTTTACAAAAGAGTATTAAAAACTATGAGCGATTTATTAAAAAATAATGGGATTTGGATTATTTTGGGAAGTATTTTATTGGTTATTGGTATTGTAATGGTCAGTGGAAATGGAGAAAAATCTACACTTGAAGCTACACAATTTCAAGTCAAAGACATACAGCAAAAGGTGCAAGAGAAAGAATTAACACCTAAACAAAAATCAGAAGGAAAACTAGAATCTGAATCAGAGATTTACTTAAGTCAAAAAAATCCCGCAGAATCAGAATTTATTTCAGGAGTGGAAGAACCAACGAAGTCTGAATTTTCAAATAAGATCTCTTGTTTTGATTGTCAGTATAATAATTCTGGTAGTTGTGTTGATTATTGTCAGGGGACAGATATTAGTTGTGGATGTAATAAATGTTTGAATTGTAATAAATTAGATGGGTGGGTTAATAAAGGTGACACTTATTCTTGTTGCGATAATAATAAAACATGTATTTGCCAAGAACAAGAATATCGTGATTACTATTGTTCAGCAAATTCTTGTAGTTATTCAATAACAAAGAATCAGGTTAATAAAGTGAATTGTTTTGATTGTGGGCTCAATCAAGGTTGTTCTAATGGGGGTTGTATTTTTAGTAAGATTGAAGGACTTACAACGATTAGTATTGGTGGAGGTATTTGGGGAAATTGGGATGCAGATTTAGAAAAGGACGGAGCTGTTATTAATATTGTTTATTTGGATGCAAGTGGAGATATTATTACAAATGAAGCTACTAAACAAACTCCTATATCTGCTGATGTTAAAGTTTATGCTGCTCCTGATTCATTAACTACTCCAATGAAATTAGTCTTTTCTGCTCATTATTCTGAGGGACAAATAATCTTAGGAAGAAGCTTTTATCCTCAAATTAGAATTCCGAAAGAACAAATAAACGTTAATCCAAATACTGATTATCAATATGGTGATGTGGAAGTGACTATCTCCACACCACAACAGGGACTTTTTTCTGATAGAGGTGATTTTATTGTGCTTTATGAAAAATAGGGCGAAATAATGGGGTCAGGAGCGTTTTTTAGGTTTCCCCGATCCTTCTATTTACTCTTGGCATCAACTAACCATATTATATCCCATATTAATAAAAAACGCTCCTGACCCCATTATCTCCCCATTATCTTTACTTGATGATTTAATAAGCTAACTTTTATTTTTATGGACGAACAAAATAAAAATATTGAACAAAAAAATCAAGAGGAGTCGGTTTGGAAAAAATATTTTTCTGGGTGGAATTTTATTATCAATGCTTTAATTGCTTTCATTCCTGCAAGTATAGCGATAACCATTTTGCGAGAAATGGGTTTTGGCGGTGCGTTAGTAATAGTTGGAATATTGTATGGATTTATATATTTAGCTGGGTTACTAAGAGAAAAAATAAGTAAGAAAGGTAAAAAAGTGACAAAGAAGACAGAGAAGGTCGAAAATGAGAAAGTCATAAGAAATAATAAACCGAAGAATAAAAAGACTATTTGGATAGTTATTTTGTTAATTGGTGTTGGTGCTTTTATATTTTTTTCTATTTTAAATAATCAACAAAAATCGACTGATGAAAATTTAACATTAACAAAAACGGATAAAGAAGAAACAATAGGAAATTTGTATAGAAATAATCAATATAAATTTAGAATAAAATTTCCTGAAGGTTGGGATATAAAATCGGGTGACGGACCAAATATTTTACAGAAAGCGGTAAGTGGTAACCATACGCTTAGTGTTGGGGTGCGCGAAATTCCTGCGGAGTTTGGAGATAAAACAGCAACGATCAAAGATATAATAACACTAGCCGAATTCAAGGATACTCTATTGCAAGGTGTGCAAGAAAAATTTTCAGGTGTAAAACTACTAGGCTATGGAGAATCAAAAATAGATAATGAACCAGCATATTGGATAAAATATACCGCACTTTACACGACGCTTGATATTACAGTACAAGTGACACATGTCCAATATCAGTTATTGAAAGAAAATATATTCTACTTTATTAGTGCTGGATCAGCTTCTGACGAATTCTCTACTGCTGAGCCAGAATTTATGAAGTCAATCGCAACTTTTGTTACAGAAAATTATTAAATTATGAAAAACATTATAAAAATTATTATTAGTTTCGTATTGGTTTTTATTGGCTTATATCTTTTTGAATATGGACCTGGGGGGTTAATTTGGATGTTCGTCTATTTAGTTATTGCAACAATTGGCGGCGGTACTTTGATCGATATGTGGAAAAATAGAAAAAAATAAATCAATATTTCATAACTCTAATTAAAAATATGTTTTGTTCAAATTGTGGTACAAAAATTGAAGAAGGCGACAAATTCTGCAAAAAATGCGGGCAAGAACAGGAACGTACAGTTATAGATAATGAAGAAATAGAAGAGAATGATTTTATAGAATCGGAAAATCAATATGATGACATCAACGACGTTGAAAATGAAAACGAGATTATTCCAAACGAAGCTTTTGAAGCGCAAACAGTCAAAAAAGAGAGTTTTCTTAAAAAGATTTTTAAGGGTGTAGGCACAGGCGGTTTAGTTGTAGGTGGTGGATTTCTCTATATCTCATTTACTATTCTGCGATTTTTATTTGTTGCTTTTGCAGGCTTATCAATGATAGGTCTGGCAATTTCGTTATTTTCGGAAGGTTCAATAATTTGGGGATTGGTTACTCTCTTTATAGGGACACCCATAGCAATTGGTCTTGCAAGTTATTTCTTTATATTTTTCTTATTTCTAACAATTCTGGCATTGATAATTTGGGGCATTATCTATATTTTCGGATTTAATGTTTCATTCAGTAGCGTGTGGGACGGCATTTGGTTGGTTATAAAAGTGTTAATTTTGGGCGGTATGGTTTTCTTCGGGGTTAGTTCATTTATAGAGGCGGTAAAAAATAAAAATGTTTTATCCTTTTTCAAAGAAAATTGGTTTTATATCCCTATTTTCCTTTTCCTTCTCTGGTTGTTTTTCTAGGATATAAAAATTATGGAACCAAACAAAAAGAAAAACATCGCATTACTTATCGCCGTTGCCTTTTTGCTCATCGCTTTGTTTGACGGCTGGCCTTACGGATTTTTTACGCTTTTGCGATTTGTCGTTTTTGCAAGTACGGCATATATTGCATGGATGGCGTATGAAGTGCAAAAAGAGAAATGGGTTTGGATTTTCGGATTTCTTGCAGTGATTTTTAATCCGTTTATTCCTCTTTATTTTGGACGAGATTTTTGGGTTATTGTTGATTTTGTAGTTACAGTGTTTTTGATAATTTCAATTTTCGTTTTTAAATTTCCTAAAAAAATTAAAAATTAGAAAAATAAATTTATGAGTATTGATTTTTGGGAAATTTTGAAAAATACGTGGTCAGTCATTATGTCTTTGTGGCAATTATGGGTTATACTGCTTCTTTTCGGGATAATCGGAATTGTTTTCGATCAACTTGGCTATGAACTGGACGAGTTGAGAATTCGGAGAAAATTTCGCCAAGGAGAAAAATGGAGGACTGGACGAGAGATAATCCAATGGTTGCGGAACATGCAACCGGATGATTTTGAAAAATACATCGCAAAGCTTTTTAATAAATTAGGATATGTTACGAAAGTAACCGGAGGAAAAGGCGATGGTGGCATAGATATTGTTGCGACAAAAGACGGAAGGGATCACTATATCCAGTGCAAGAGATACTCCAAGAGAAACTCTGTTGGGGTTGGTGCTGTCCGAGATTTTTACGGTGCGATTGCCGATAGGTTAACAAATGCGAAAGGGTATTTTATTACAACCAATAAATTTACTCTCGACGGAGAAAAATTTGCCGAAGACAAACCAATAGAACTCGTTGACAGTCACCAGCTACTCGAATATATTCGGTTGACAGGCGGAACAAATAAAGAGGTTGCGATAGTGCAAGCAGTCAAGCAATGCCCGAAATGTGACGGGCAACTTGTGGAACGAAAAGGCAAACACGGAAAATTTTTAGGATGCTCTAACTATCCGAAGTGTCACCACACCGAAAAATTATAACCTACCATTACTTAACAAAAAGAATGAAGCGAATATAAGATGAGACGTGCCAAATATCCATCGGACCTCGTCTTATTCGTCTCTGTCTTATTTTGACCCCCGACCCTAAGATCTCAAAATCTCTTTGGAAAATCGTCTCAAAAATCCTTATACTGCTTGATATCTAATGGTTCTTAACCCGAGTGGTGCGCACCTTATTTCTTCCCGACTTTAGTCGGGGCTTAATGAAAAATAGGTAAGGAGGAGCAGAGCAAACTGCTTTGCTCTGCGGGGTGGATTCGAAGGATTTGATGTGTGTGAGTTTACGAGCATCTGAAAACCCCGGCCTGTAAGGGAATTCCACCCCTCCGCATGAAAATATTATACCCATAAGGTATAATGTTTTTATATGGAAAGAATTTGAATAATAGTAAAAATTGCTGAAATTTTAAGCGTTTCAGTAGAAAATTTAATAAAGTAAAATATGGACATTGTAGAAACAATATTACTTATAATTGCTTGGTTGTTAACATTAATATGGATGTATGGTGTAAGAGTAAAACCTGTCATAGTCACCACCTCATTAGTTAATCTATCAATGTTATTGGTGACTTTGTTTTTTACTTTAACTGATTTTTCTAAACTTCATCTTTTATGGGTTATGCCGTTTACAATGTTTATCGGTGTGCGTATTTTTGTGTTTATTACAGTGCATATTCCAATTTTAAATACAATAATCATTACACTTGGAAAAGTTTATACGGAGATTCTAAGAATAGGAATTGGAAAAAATACTCGAAATCGTTTGCAGCAAGAATATAAGTCAAACATGAAATTCATGATCAATGAATGGTCATCAAAAAACAAAAAAAATTGAAAGTATAAATAATAATACGAAAAAATAGTAAGGACGTTGTTTAAAATACCTATGAAATGGATTAAGGAAAAATTAAATATAAGTAACGCGGCATTTAGTGCATTGATATTATTTTTAATATTGGGTGTAGTTCCATTTTTTGTTATTTTTGGAGTAAGTTTTAATAGTGTTTTAGTATTTTTACTTGGTTTGACTTTTGGCGGGAATATAATTCTTGCGTTAGGCAAAAGGAATTCCGAAATTAAAGCCCTCTTTTGGTTTATATTGTTTGCTTTATTTTTATCCTTTATTCAGATAAACAATCTTTTATAAATAATTTTCAATATGTCTTTTTTCAAGGAAAATATTGATTTCGGACAATTTATCGGAGACGCTATTTTCAATAGCGTAAATTTTTATGATGCTAATTCTGAAAAGTTGATTTCAATGGCCGATGAATTTAAGGTTCTAAATAAGAATGACGCGGTGGAACTAAAAGAGCTCGGGTATTCACTTATTATTGCCGATTTAATGGTAAGTTGTAAGGTAAACTTTAGTGGCAAAATCTCTAATAAAGAAATTGGAAAGACTATTGGATTTTTGTACACCCGATTTCTTAATGAGATAAAGCATTTGGACGAAAACGAAATTAAGAAAAAGATTGATGTGCTTGGAAAATTACTAGATGCAGTAGAAACAAATGAAAAATCCAACAATACTGAAGAAGAATTGAAATTTTTATTATGTTCAACCTTTGCCAAATTCTATTCTGGCGGAAATCTAAAAGATAAAAAGGTTGAAGGAAAAAGATTTGCAGTTTTCAAATTAGCAAAAGTATTTGTAAAAGCCGATATAATCAAAACAATGCTAAAAGAGTTTAAAATAAAGCAAAAATCATGAGAAGCAAAACTCTTGCAATTTTTGGAATAGGAGCTTATATCCTTTCGGTTATATCTTCAGTAGAAGATCTTGCGGGAAATTATACCGCGCCAACAGTTTTAATTGCGGTATCAGCAATAGCAATGCTGGTATTTATGATTATGGCCGTGGTTCGTCTTTGGAAAACACAAAAAATTTCCTCTATCCTATTTCTTATTTCCTCTGTAATTTCTCTTATTTATATATCAGCCCCAGTTAAAATTATTAACTTCATCTTATTTATCTGGGTGGTGTCACTTCTTTTGGTAATGGGAAAACATGAGGGTCTTGCTAAAAAACTTCAAAAGGACTCAGAGCTTTCAGAGAAGTACAAAGAACTTTTGAGGAAAGAAACCCAGGAACATCCTGGAGACCCAGACGTGAAGGGATTTATCCTGTAGAACCTCAAAGAAAATATGATTTGTCCAGCATGTAAAAGAAAAATATCCAAAGATGATAAATTTTGTGGGTACTGTGGTTCGAGGGTGAATTTTAAAGAAGAAGAAAAGAGTGATTATCCTGAAGTCCCTGATGAGTATAGAGTAGAGTATATTGGTCATCCCCAAAAACAAGATAGACAAAAGAGACATACAAATATAATACATATTTTTTATAAGCACTGGAAGCCAGCTCTTTTTATAATTATCACATTTTTAGTTCTTTGGAGTATTATTTCTGATGGTGGATTTGGAACAAGAGAATTTCCTCAGCTAGCAGAACCAAAAACTGTAACCTTTGAATGGAAATACAATGACTCTAATTATCTTATGACAGAGACTTTTTATAAAACAGTTTATGATTATTACAACTCAAATCCAGATAAATATTGTTGGCAGGAAGAGGGTTATAGGGATTGCCTCAAAAGATTTTTAGAAGAAGCAGAAGAAGATAACACAATTTCTAAAATCGCATCGAGGATTAAAACAATATCCTCAAAAGACGGATTAAGAGATGATGAATTATTAGAATTCACCGTGGCTTTTGTTCAATCAATTCCATATGACGAAGATAGATTTGAATTGATTACATATCCCGATAAACTCGAGGATTTATATCCCAGGTATCCTTACGAAGTTTTATATGATAATAAGGGAGTTTGTAGTGGCAAGAGCTTCTTAGCCACGTCGCTTATAAAAGAACTAGGCTATGGGATTGCTTTATTCAGCTACGATCCAATAGTAGAAGGCGAAGTTGGCCATATAGCGCCAGCAATTAAGTGTCCCAAGGGATACTCTTCGTATAATTCTGGTTATTGCTACACAGAAACCGTAGAAACGGGCTTTAAAATAGGAGACATCCCGATAGATATTGATGCTGGAATACCTAAAACACGAACACCTATAAAGTTATTTGAAGA
>CAZJVK010000008.1:0-4618 GCA_964549725.1 uncultured Candidatus Saccharibacteria bacterium
ATTCCCCAATAGTAATTCCAGCGGTTACTTTTGGTTTTTCTTTCTCCTCTTTCTTCTCTTCTTTCTTCTCTTCTTTCTTCTCCTCTTTCTTTTCCTCCGTCTTTTCTTTTCTTTTTGATATTATTTTATTAAATATAGATGACATACTGGATTTAAGGTTAAAATTACTTTTAATAGAAGTTATTTAATTAAGAAATGTTTTTCCATTTCTTTAACTGATTCTTTATCAAATATAATATATTTACAGGATAGACAATCGTAGATATTAAGACTTTGAGGTCGAATAGCACGCACGTTTTTGATATTGTGAGATGCTTTTTGAAAATTTTTATTTTGAGAAGCTGGAACGAAAAGCATGGTTTTCTTTTTTACATCTTTGATTGTTTTTGAGAGATTATCAATAACATTTTGAACAGCTTTAGTTTTTATTTCTTCAAGCCCTAAACTTTCCACGATTTTCACTTCGCCTTCTTCAAGTTTTTTTGAAAGAACAATAAAGAGGGCTTTGCGTTTCATCTTTTTGTTAAGTTTTTCGCCGTATATTTTTTCAATAGTTGGGCCGAAAGTAATACCGCCACCGTGCCAGAGAGGTGAACGAATTGTACCATGCCTGGCTCGACCAGTACCCTTTTGTCGCCAAGGTTTCCGTCCGCCGCCGCTAACTTCACTAGTGCCTTTGGTGTGGGCCAGTTTTTGCCGGGTATTAGCTCTGTGAGCGGTAAGACTTTGGTGTACCAAATCATTGTTCCAAGAGAGGTTGAAAGCCGTGTCATTAAGAACAATATTGCCGGAATCTCCGCTTTTTAAATTGTATGTTTCAACTTTCATCCCCGTAGAAATTTCGTTGATTTAATAAATTAATTGACCTTTTATTTTAATTCTCTGCTTTATATTTAAACCTAATCTTCTATTACATCTTATCTTTTATCTTAAGATATCAACGTAATTTCACGGGGTTAGCCCGGTGAAACTATGCTGCTGAATCTTTTGCTTTTCGTGCCGTTAGGCGCGGCAGCGAAGTTTCACTGGGCATCCCGATAGTATCATTTGTCCCCAACTCGTATTTCAATTTCACTTTTTTTCATACCAGGTACAGCGCCTTTTATTAAAACCTCGCCTTTATCGGGTCGAATCTCAATAATCTCAATATTTTTTATGGTAATTGTTTCTTGACCCATTCTACCAGCCATTTTTTTACCCGGTAATACCCTACCTAAACCAGCTGAACCGATGGACCCCGGGGCGCGTAAATGATGTTTAGTGCCATGACTTTTATCCATTCCATGAAAGCCATGACGTTTAACAACACCCTGAAAACCCCGGCCCTTACTCTTGCCACTTATTACTATCCTCTCCCCTTCTTTTAGGGTTTTGAAAGCGTCTGAATTTTTACCGACGTTAAGAATCGTGACCGGTATGACTTTCATTTTTTTCCAAACCTGGCTCATATATAGTTTTTTCCCTTTGATTTTTACCATATTTATAAATACAAAAATACTTCACCGCTTTCTTAGCGGTGTTTGCTAGAAAGATTACTACGCTACTGTGCTTAGAATATCATATACAATATTTTTATCAACCCCTTATACAATACAAACACTCCCTGATGTTTTGGGTAAAAATAGCGTCAGGAACGGAGCTTATCTTTTACAGAATTAGGTAGAAACTCCGAGGGTTTACTAACAAAACCACCCCACTCTTTCTTTGAAAAGAGCGGGGTGGTTTTAATTCATAAGCATCCAATGCTTATACGTGAGAAGAGATTTATATCGTTTTTATTTCAATATCAATACCAGCAGGCAGGTTTAGGTTACTCAAACCCTCAATAATTTTTTGTTCCGGTTCAACAATGTCAATAAGGCGTTTGTGGATTTTCATTTCAAACTGATCCTTTGATTTATTGTGCACAAAAGTAGAGCGGTTGACAGTATATTTTTTTACTTCGGTGGGCAAAGGAATTGGTCCAACTACATCGCCGCCCTGTTGCTCAATGGCTTTAATAACTTGTTTAACTGACTTGTCAATCAACTTTGAATCGTAACTTCGAATTTTAATCCTTAATCGTTCTTTTTCTTTTTGTTTAGTTTTTTTTGGCATACCGGAATTACTTATTCAACCAATTACCCGCTTCTTAACACGTTGATGTACTTAGAGGCGGGGTTTTGGATCAACGTTATTTTTCGATTTTAGTAACAACACCGGCACCGACTGTTTTACCACCTTCTCGAATAGCAAAATGTTGCTGTTCTTCCAAGGCGACCGGTATAATAAGTTTTACTTTAATATTGACAGTATCACCAGGCATTACCATCTCGGTTCCTTTTAACAAGGTAACATCACCGGTTACATCTGTGGTTCGAATATAAAACTGAGGTTTATAACCGGTGAAGAATGGAGTGTGACGACCCCCTTCTTCTTTGCTTAAAATGTAAACTTCAGCTTCAAACTCAGTATGAGGTGTAACGCTGCCCGGTTTAACAATTACTTGACCGCGCTCAATATCTTCTTTTTTAACACCGCGAAGAAGTATACCGACATTGTCTCCGGCTCGGCCTTCGTCAAGAATTTTCTGAAACATCTCAATACCGGTTACAACAGTTTTGGTAGCGCTCTCCCCCATGCCAACGAGTTCTATTTCATCACCTATTTTTATTTGACCGCGTTCAACTCGACCGGTGGCAACAGTTCCTCGGCCTTTGATAGCAAAAACGTCTTCAATAGGCATTAGAAAAGGTTTATCAATAGCCCGCTTTGGTTCTGGAATATAATCATCAATAGCGTCAATGAGTTCGTAGATTGGTTTTAACTTCTCGTCGTCTACAGATTCAGCCTTAAGAGCTTCAAGGGCAGAACCTTTAATAACCGGCACTTCATCGCCCGGAAAACCGTACTTTTTCAAGAGTTCTCGTATTTCTGACTCAACTAGTTCAATAAGTTCTGGATCATCAACTCGGTCAGTCATATTAATGAATACAACAATTGCCGGAACATCCACTTGTTTAGCGAGTAGAATATGTTCTCGGGTTTGCGGCATAGGACCGTCGGCCGCCGAAACAACCAATATAGCGCCATCCATTTGAGCGGCGCCGGTAATCATGTTTTTAATGTAGTCGGCGTGACCCGGAGCATCAATGTGGGCATAGTGGCGCTTTTCGGTCTGATATTCAGAGTGATGAAGAGCGATAGTGATGCCGCGAGCTTTTTCTTCCGGTGCATTATCAATATCTTCAACTCGATCAACTTTATCAATTAAACCCTTAAGCTGAAGGGCTTTCATGATAGCAGCTGTTAGTGTGGTTTTACCGTGATCAACGTGGCCAATGGTTCCGATATTAATGTGTGGTTTTATTCGTTCGAATTTCTCTTTAGCCATAATTTATTTATTTTATTTAAACTATTAATTTAAATCGACTTGTTTATTATTTTACTAGATAATGATAACCAAAAATTAACCTGCGTCAAGCCTAAATGTATTAATTAACAGACACCTTTAGTATTTTACTTCTAATTTCTAGCGAGGTCAACCTTATTTTCTTCTTCACCTTTCTCTTTATATAAAGTTTTGAAGGGTTTTTCAAGGAGAAGGTAAACCAGAAGAAAACCTATAAATCCGACCGCAATTCCGCCTAAGATATCGGTTGGCCAATGAACACCAGCGAAGATTCGAGCTAAACCGTTTAGAAGAGCAAATCCTAAAAACCAACTCCCCCATTTTCGGTTGAAAAGAAATATAGCAAAAGCAAGGGCAAAAGCTAAGGTGGCGTGGCCTGACGGGAAAGCGGCGGTAGTTTTTTCAAACAAGGGAGTGATATTTAAAACTTCAAGCGGCCGGGAGCGATAATATATTTCTCGAATAATTTCTATCAATAATCCCCGACTCAAAAGTCCTGTTAATAATATAAAGACTGTTGAAAAAATCCGTTTTTGCCACGTACTTTCCCGAATGGTAAATATTAATACTCCGACTAGAAGAAGGTACGGAATATACTTAGCGAGAAAAATACCTGCCGCGTCAACGAAGAAAATTTTGCCGGCAAAGTTATGTAGAAAATTAAATATTGTTAAGTCCATAAGAAGATTTAAAATTAATAACCCAATTTTTTAATTCGTATTTTCTTGGCTTGTGTCGACCACTTCTCCTTTAGCTAATCCAAAGTAATCTTTGGTGGCCATCATTATTGTTTTGTTATGAACGCCGGGATTAAAAGAAATAGTCCCCTTTTCCCTGATTGATTTATCAATTAAAGTTTTTACCGGGATTATATTTCCAATAGGATAACAAGCTCCGGTTTCGCAGCCCATAACTTTTTTTACTTCTTCCGGAAAAGCCAATTTTACTTTTTCTACTTTGAGTAACTCTTTTAATTTTTTTTCTGAAACTCGTTTGTTCACCGGTATAATTACCAGTACAAAATCATCATCGGTTTTGAAAAGCAATGCTTTTACTCCATCCGCCTCTTTGTCGGCATGCGCCGGGTCATATTTGGAGATTTGGTATTCTACTTTATTTTTATTAAGAAGATTTATTATCTCATTATATGGATTAGCTGGCGTGTTTTTATTTCCCGCCTCGGCGGTTTTCTCATATGTCTTTTTTATTTTTTTCAGTTTGCAATAA
>CAZJVK010000008.1:4718-10869 GCA_964549725.1 uncultured Candidatus Saccharibacteria bacterium
CCCAAGTATAATTCCAATGGCGGCAATTACAATAAGGATGATGTATTTGGTAATGGACATTTCTGTTATCTTAAAAAATTAAGGATTTCCCGAACGATTATATCATCAGCGTCCGGCCGAGTGAAACTTTTGGCGGCTTGAGACATTTTTTCCATTTTCTCTTGATCATTCACAATCTTTTTTATTTGATTGATGAGAATAGCTATACCCAAGTTTCCTTCTTTAATTACAATCGCCCCGCCGTTGCCGGCATATTCATAAGCGTTTACTTCCTGATGGCTGTTAGCCGATTCTTCTAAGGGTACAAGAATAGCCGGTTTGCCGAAAGTGGATATTTCAGAAATTGCTCCCGCTCCAGCCCGAGAAAGAATAATGTCCGCAGCATTCATAGTATATTTTAAATCTTTTGGTTTTAAAAAGCCGGCATAATGATACATATCTTTTTGTTCAGGAGGTACGTCTTTTAAAGAAAAATCAATTTGCTTTCTCATATTTTCAATGTTAGCGGCACCGAGTTGATGGTATATCTGGAATTCAGGAATAATTTTGTCAAGGTGGTCTATAACAAACTCATTAATTCGCTGGGAACCTTGGGATCCGCCCAGAATAAGAATGAGAGGTATTTCGGGATTGAATTTCAGGTACCGTTTAGCTCGAGTTTTCTCCATCCAGTTTTGCAAGAGTTCTTCCCTTATTGGATTGCCGGAGAGGAAAGTTTTTTCTTTAGGGAAGTAATCAAAAGTTTTTCGAAAGGAAATGGCAATCCGATTGGCAAATTTAGCGGAGAATCTGGAATTAAGACTGGGGATTGAGTCAGACTCGTGAATTATAACAGGAATGAAATAAATGCGGGCGGCAAGAACGGTTGGAAAAGAACCAGGTCCGCCTTTTGAAAAAACGATATCAGGCATAATAAAATACATTTTAATAATTGCCTCAAAAATACTCCAGATGAATTTGGGAATATCAATTATGTTTTTTAAAGAAAAATATCGGCGAAGTTTAGCCGGGGTGATTAAATGGGTTTTTATTTCCCTTTTTTCGAACTCATCATAAAATTGATTTGGAGGACCAATGTATTCTAAATCAAAATGTCCTTCTCCAATTTGGAGTAATTTATCGGCTACGGCAAGAAGAGGATATATATGGCCGCCGGTTCCGCCGGCAGTTAGTAATATTCGTTTATGCATATTGGTTAGTTAAGATTGAAAATATTTCTTTCTGGATTTCACTCAAAATCTACGTTCTTTGTTTCATTATACTTAATACTTATCACTTGATACTAATTGTACCTAATACTTAATATTTTATACACTCTTTTACTTCCTCCTATACTTTGAAACATTGACGATTATTCCAGACATTGTCATAAAAACAGCGAGAGCGGTGCCGCCGTAACTTATAAAAGGCAGAGGAACGCCGGTTAAAGGCAGGAAACCGGAGATTGCCCCAATATTTACCAAAGCTTGAAGGGCGATAGTTGAAGTAAAACCAATAACTAGAAGCTGACCAAAGGTATCAGGAGTATTTTTGGCGATTATAAAACCTCGCCAAGCTAAGGTTAGAAAAAGTAAAAGAAGCCCAATAGCGCCGATAAAGCCGAGTTCTTCTCCTATTACAGCAAATATTGAATCACCAATTGGTTCGGGAAGATAATTTAGTTTAGTTGTTGACTGGCCGTAACCGACACCGGTAAGGCCACCGGAGCCAACGGCATTCAGGGATTGATTAATATGGTATGAACTTCCTAAGGGTTCAGCTTCAGGGTTTATAAAAGTTGTGATTCGCTGCATACGGTATGGAGTGAAATAAATTAGAAGGGAAAGAACAAAAACCACCAAAAGAATTGAACCGATTATAAATTTGATTTTTGCCCCGGACATAAAATACACAGCAAGTGAAACCAAAAGGAGAATAGCGGCAGTAGTGGTTGAAGGTTGAATAATAAGCAAAAAAGTTACACCCCCTAATAAAATTAGGAAGGGCACGAAGCCCTCGCCGAAACTTTTGGTGCGAGACTTCTTTTTACTGAGCCAAGAAGCGAGGTATATAAGAAAAGTGAGTTTTAGGAACTCGCCGGGTTGGAAAGAAAACCCGCCGATTTCAAGCCATCGAGTAGCGCCTTTAATACTCATCCCCAAAGGAGTAAAAACTAAAATGAGCGCAACAATGTTTATAGCTAGAAGGATAGTGGCGATTTTTCGAAAACGTTGGTGATAAATAAAAGAAGTGACAGCAAAACCTAAAACACCAAAAGAGAGACCGTAGACTAATTGGTGTTTCAAATAAAAGTAACTGTTACCAAATTGTTCTTTAGCTAAATCAGAAGAGGCGCTTGCCAGCATGACAAGACCAAAGATAACTAAGAGCCCGACTACAATAATAAAAGCGTAGTCGGGGGAAGTTTTAGGACGAGGCGCTTTTTTTATTTTCTTTGACACGGAAGTGTTTTATTTTTTGAGCACTTTTCCATTTAAGGTTTGTTGAACCTCCCCTTTTTTCAAAGCACTTTTACCATTTACAATTACATCTGTTATTTCATTGTTCTTTATTATGGTGATGTCGGCGGCGTAACTCTCTTTTATAAGACCGCGTTTTTCTATACCGAACTTAGAAGCGGGTAAGGAAGTGATTTTTGTTATTGCCTTTTCTAGAGAGACTTTAGGTTCAGAGCTTGCCCATTTTATAAACTTAAGAAACGGTTTATATTCGGGAATTTCAGAATAAATTCCGTTTGAAGCAATAATAACCGGTTCAGAAAAAATAAATTCTTTAAGAGCTTCATAGTCTATATTTTCATAGAGACAAACCATTTTGAGTCCTGAGATTTTCATAAGATTGAGAATGGTTTCAGCTTGAGTTAACTTTCTTTTTTCAGCCACTTCTTTTATTTTTTTACCTTTCAAAAAACTTAGTTCTTTGGGAGCATGAATAATAGTTATCTCTTTTCGGATTAAAGTTTTTAGGTGCTCGAGAATTTCCTTGTCGTTTCGCTCAGAACGGACGATCTCAGCCATTTCTTTAATAGTAGGCCGTTCAATCCAGCGGGGTAGAAAGCGATATATTGGAAGTTTGGTAACCTTATACGGATAACAGTCAAAATTTATATTTTTTTTGGTTGATTTTTTTTCAAGATCCCTTTTTAGTTTCCGGTATTTATTTTTAACAGATTTAATCGGTTGGAGATGGTTAATTTCAACGCTTGCGCCGGTTGATTTGGTAATTTCAAGAATTTCATCAATTGATTTTTGAATGTCGTCTTCGGGATGACGCAAGTCGGTAACATATACCTTTTTCTCTTCGGCGACTATTTTAACGAGCTCTTTTATTTCGCGTATTGGGGCTTCCCTTGAATATCCACATTCAAAACTAGTTGAAAAACCGAAGGCGCCTTGCCTCAAAGAACTTTTAAGTATTTTTTTAAATAATTTTAACTCCCGTTCTGTAAGGTCTTGGGATTTATTTGATGTCAGAGCCTGTTTAATAGTTGAATAACCGACAAGACTTCCGAAGTTCACGCCTATCCCTTTCTTTTTTATTACTTCAAGAAATTCCTTAAAAGATTGCCAGTTAGTATTTGTTTCGTGAAAATTCTCGGCACCCCATTTTTTAATAGTTTCTGGAAGATGTTCAAAAAGCGGAGCGAGTGATGAACCACCGGTGCCCCCTAATATTGTGGTAACACCTTGTTTCAAAAAGTTATTTTGGTGCGGGTTTTTTAAAATGTAGAGATGGTGGTCGCTGCCGGAGTTGGTGTCAATAAAGCCCGGGAAAACCCAGGCATCCTTGGCATCAATCACTTCGTCGGCTCCGTCTTTTTTTAAATAACCCAAGCTGGCAATTTGGTTACCGCGAATCAGAATATCTTTTTGATACGGGGGCTGTCCCCGACCGTCGTATATAAGACCGTTTTTTATTAAAATAGACATGCCAAATTTGTTTAAGTTTATGAGTTATTTATAACGAAATAAATTTAATTACTAATTTGAGCACCCCCTCACTCAAGAATTTTCTTCCAGAAAACTTTTGAGTGAGGGGGTAAACTTTTTCTTACTAAATTTTCATCATACTTCGTATTCTAAAATTTAGAGAAAAACTTTATGCAAAACGGGCTAGAAAGAAAAGAACAAGTCCTAAAATAGCGAATACGGCTGAGATTATCCAGAAACGCATGGTGATTTGAGATTCCGGCCAGCCAAGAGCTTCGAAGTGATGGTGAATCGGGGTGGAATGAAATATCTTCCGTTTGCGGAATTTTTTACTAAGGGTTTGAATAATAACCGAAACCGATTCTCCTATTAAAATAATACCGAAAAATGGTAAGAAAAGCGCGGTGTTTGTTAACATAGCAATTACTCCTAAGGTGATGCCTAGCGACATTGAGCCGGTATCACCCATAAAGAATTTCGCCGGATAGATATTAAACCATAAGAAAGCGAGAAGCGATCCTAAAATAGCAGCTATCATTGCAGATAATTCAAACTGACCTGTTGTGAAAGCAACTATAGCCATTGCTCCAAAGGCAAAGAGAAGAACACCGCCGGAGAGGCCGTCTAAACCGTCAGTTTCATTAGTTGAAAAAGCAGTAGCTACAAGCACAAAAATAAAGAACGGAATATACCAGACGCCAATATCAAAATTACCAACAAAAGGAATATAAAGAGTAGTAAAACCAAGTTTAAAGAAAAACCACCAAGCTCCCAAAGCAGCTACTCCGGTGTAGAGGAGGAGTTTGTGTTTTATGGTCAGTCCCCCACTTTTGGCACCCTTTCCTAAAATACCAAAGAGATCATCAGCAAGGCCGAAAATAGCCGAAATGAAAAGGGTTGCTAAAGGAAGGTAGGTTTCCGCTCTATTAACAAAGTTGAAATATTCAAAGAAACCATCGATTGTTTTTGCGAAAAATAAGAAAACAACGGCCATTCCAAGAACAGTACCCCAAATAATAACTCCGCCCATGGTTGGGGTGTTGCCTTTATTTTTGTGAAAATGATGGAAAACTGGAGCCTCCTTCTTACTCCTTATGTTTTTTTTCCTTAAGTTGAATTTTATTAGCAGGCGGTAAACGAAAGGAGTAATAAAAAGAGCCGTTACAAAAGCGAGAGCGAAAATAATAAGTATTCTAATAGCTTCGAATAATTCCATATATCCTATTTTTATCTAATTAAATATCAACAGTTGATTGTTAAATTATTCTGGAAATGAGAATGCTTTTTGAATCCAGTTAATGAGAATATCAACATCCTTGTTCCGATCCTCAGAGCCCATAGTAATTAAAACAACTCGACGGTCTTTAATATTGAAGATTGAAATTAAATTTTCTCCCGCCATTTCTGAAGTGCCAGTTTTGCCACCTAAGAAACTTCTGTAACTGATTAACTCGTTTATATTATATACCATATGCCCCGGACTTTCGTTTAAAGGTTTTACTAGAAATTCGTGAGTCTGAGTCCAGGTAAAAATCTCAGGATGTTTTTTGAGGATATATTTTGTGAGCTTTAAACAATCGTCTGTCGTACCATAATTATAATCAGATAAACCAGAAGCATCTTCAACTATAAATTTGTCACTTAGGCCTATTTCAGATGCTTTTTTGTTGATTTTTCGGGCCATAATTTCCTTGCCACCTATATATTCCTCAAAGGCAGCCGCGGCATCATTTGAAGAAGCTAAAAGCATAATTTTTAGGAGATCCCGAGCGTTATAAGATTGACCAGTTTTTAAATATCCGGATAAACCTTGAGTATCAATCACCTTTTGGGTAATAGGTATTCTTTTATATATACCAATATCTTCAATTACGACCACTGAGGTTAGGAGTTTAGTCAAAGAAGCGAGAATATGAGATTCATGGGAGTTTTTTATATATAAAGGAAGACCATCATCTAGCGAATAAATAATGGTAGCTTTGGCGGTTGTTTTGGGGTCAAGAATATCCCACTTTCTGGCAGGGATTTTCTGAACGGTGCTGAGGTTGGAAAGAGATGCTTGTTGATACGAAAGAGAGTCCGGGGTTTTTAAAGAAGCGGAGGCGGTTTGACTTTTAATAGCATTGTTATCAATAAAAATGGTTCTATTAAAGAACTTAGTAAGGGTAAGCGATGTAATAATGACAACTATTAAAATTAGAATTTGCCAACGAGTGGACATA
>CAZJVK010000008.1:10969-12259 GCA_964549725.1 uncultured Candidatus Saccharibacteria bacterium
ATTAAGTGTTAGAAATTTTTTCTCTATAATCTTCTAATATTTTTCTATATTCTTCAAAATCAGGGAGTTTTTCAATAGAACTAATTCCCAAATGCTTCAGAAAGTCAAAAGTAACTTGATAATTGTAAGTATGGCCGGCCTGTTCTCTTTCAATTAAACCGCGGACCAATAAGTTTCTTAAAATATAACTTGAATTTACCCCTCTTGTAAAATCAATAGTTGTTTTCAGGATAGGTCCGAGATAAGCAATAATAGTTAGAACTTCGAGGGCGGCCGGGGTAAGCTCTTCAGCAAATTCTTTTTTGGCTATTTTTAAACCTATTCTTTTTAAAGCCGGTTTAGTAACAAGCTGAACCTTATCTCCTTTTCTCAAAATAGTGAGCCCTCTTTTTTCATTTTCATTTAATTCTAATTCGTATTGATTAATAAGGGTTTCACAACTTTCTTTTTTAATATTTAGAATATTACTTATCTTTTTGATTGACGTTTGTTCTCCATATTGAAAAAGAAGCGCTTCAATCTCAGCCATTTTACTAATTTCTTCCTCGGGATTCATATTAACAGAATATCAGATTATAAAAATTAGTTCAAATTCGAAGATTTTTTAACTGTTATTTCTCCGAATCTTTCTTTTTGTTCTAAATTAATCTTTTCTTTACGGAAGAGATGGAGAATCGCGAGAAATAGAACTACTATCTCACCTTTATTATTGCTCTGATAAAAATTTTTAAAATTAATAGGATTGTTTTCAATTCGCTCCATAATATCCTTGATTTTATCTTTCAGGTTTATGATTTCCCGTTTTATTTTTTCAGTCGGTTTGAATTTCTTAATTTCTTCAATAATTTCAATAAGAGAACGTTTTAAATGTTTAATTGTAACATTGCCCGGACGAAAGATGATTTCGTTTCCGGCAAAAAATTCCCGATTTGCCATCACCGATTTTTCATGCCAATTCTGTTCAATGTTTTTTTCAGCTTCTTTAATGCGCTTATATATTTTTAACTGAGTTTCAAGATCGTGAATTTCTTCCTCTTCATCCTTTTCAAAGACCAGATCCGGAACAAGCATTTTGGATTTTATAAGAAGTAATTTAGAAACAATAATTAAGAAGTCGGCGAGAGTTCTGTTTGACATTTCCCCTCCCTGTTCCAGCTTAGTAATGTATTTTAAGAAAGTGTCGGTAACTTTAGCGAGGCTTACTTGATTAATATCAAGTTTTTCTTTTTGGACCAGTTCAAGAAGTTTATCAAGCGGTCCTTGGAAATTTTGGGATTCAACTGTGAACAT
>CAZJVK010000009.1:0-10501 GCA_964549725.1 uncultured Candidatus Saccharibacteria bacterium
TGGTATAATTTCAGTTTCTGAAGTGTCAGCTACTGTAATTTCCGGAAAGTTCTCAATGGGCTTTTCAATAGGAATTTCTCCCGTGGATAATTCAAGTGCTTTTGCCACTTCATCGGTCCCCTCGGCAAAAAATTCCTGAGCATGTCTTGCTAAAACACCCGCGGCGGCAAAACCAGCACTCATAAGAGCTCCCCGAACCATTGATTTAACAAGTTTCTTTTTCCGGGCTTTTTCTGTCTTCTCTCCTCTGCGTTGAAGAAACTTCTCTAATCTGTTCTCTATGTCTTCCCTTATTTCTCCTTCAGAACACACTCCGGCCTGGGCAGTTGTTTCTAATAAATGGTAATGATTATTGAGGCGTTCCTTTTCACCGCCAAAATTAACCAAACCCTCTTGAACTTTTTCCCGCGTATAGTTAACTCTTCTTTTTAGCATACCAAAAAGCTTTTTTTTCTCTTCTATTTCTTTCTTTGTTAATTTGTCTGACTTATTATTTATATTTTCAATCCGGTCCATAAAGTCGGTCATCTTTTCAGTGAGACTTTCGGCCTTAACCACGTCTTTTGTGGTTTCACCTTTAGCTTCTTTGCCTTTGCGGGCCATGATATCTTGCTCTTTCAATGATTCTTTTGTCCGCTGGCGAGCTCTCCAACCGCCCAGAAAAGCGGCGGCGGCGGGGGCGCCGACAAGACCCATAATTCCAATTGTAGCGGTGCGGGCAATATAACCAGCAGCCATATATCCGCCTTTTTCGGCGGTGGTAGCAATCACCCGGCGAATTGCCTTGGAGGTGCTCATCCTTTCAAGTTCCCTTTCAGCGTCAGGGTGAGTATTAAGGAACTGATTCTCATGAACCATACGGGTAATTTTATTGACGTAGTCAATAGCGTCAGGTAAATTCTTTTCTTCGGTTTTAAGTTTAAGTAATTCTTCTTCAGCTAAATCATATTTATTTTTGGCTTTGAAATGTTTTTTCTGATTTTTTAGAGAAGCGGTTTCAAAACGCCATTCCTCGGGAATTTTACTGAAATCAGAGGCTATTTCGTTGAATTCTTTTAATGTTTCCTTCTGTTCCGGATTGAGGTCTTCAGACTCAGGAATATATTTTAGCTCCAATTCTCCAAATTCCATTAGTTCAACCTCGGGACCATCGGCGGCTCTTTTTATAAGATCTTTTAAAACATCGCCATGGACACCCATACCGCCTTTCATTAATTCTTCTTTGGTAATTTTTTCTTGTTTGGCTATCTGATACTCCTTAGTAATACTTCTCCGAATCTTACCAAGAAAATTAGCTCCAGATTTTCCCTTTTCATATTCTTCTTGTGCCTGCTCCTGAATTCTTCCGAGGGTCAACTGCCTCAAATTCTCCAAAATAAGGACCTGGCGTCCTTC
Organism: uncultured Candidatus Saccharibacteria bacterium; assembly: GCA_964549725.1. Classification (GTDB taxonomy): domain Bacteria; phylum Patescibacteriota; class Minisyncoccia; order UBA6257; family GWB1-50-10; genus DATGCT01. The sequence continues at coordinate 1,396 of CAZJVK010000009.1, forward strand.
GGAAAGTTCATCAAAACCTTCCAGTTTTTCTAAATCATGCTCGAAAATCCCGAAATCTATAAACATTTCATACCTTTCTTTTTTTCTCTCTATAAAATATTTTTCTTCCAGTTTTTTTTCTTCTTCTTCTGTTTCTTCCTTTTCTATTGTCGGAATTTCTTCTCCCCCACGTTCAGTTTTTTCTTCCTGCTTTTCCCTTTTTTCACCTTCTTCTTTTGAAAATTCTTCAAATTTATTCATATTTTTATTATTAAATTATTTTCTAATTTTTAACCATTAATATTATAGCACATCTAAGCGTATCAATCAAATATCAAACTTTGGGATTACCTTTGGAAACTATCTTTAATTATGTGCGGCCAGCGAGAATCGAACTCGCGTCTACTGTTTGGCCCCGCAGCAATTTTACCTTAAAGATGTGCGAATGACGGGAATCGAACCCGTGCCCCCTGCTTGGGAAGCAGGTATTCTACCATTAAACTACACTCGCAAAATTGAACGGGGTCCTCGATTTCTTATCTAAATTTTACCAAAATTTAGAAGAAATCGGGAGAAGCAGTTATCCTGCCATCCCGATGCTGTCAAAATCTTAGATTTTGCTACCTCATCGAGGACTCACGATCCCGACTTTGTCGGGAATCGGAGCTAAACGATGGCCGCTTTATTTTCTTTCTCAATTATATTCTGGTCCAGTTTTTGAAACAAAGGTTCGGGATTATTTATTGAAACTTCTCCAAGTTTTTTCTTGATAACCTCGGTATTCTCCGGCCAACTGTCAAAATTAACCCCGATAATATTTTCAAGTTTTTTCACGCTTTCTATAAGCAGGGGCTTGATAATTGCCTGGAGGGATAGAACCATAAAGACGGCGTTTGAGAGAACAGCGGTTTTTTCTTCCTCATCCTCAATTTTCCAAGGTTCCTTCTCGCTTAAATATTTATTACCGAAATCCGAAAGAGCAAGAAGGTTTTCAATATATTTTTTATATTCCGGCTCCAAAAGATTTCTCTTAGCTCCCTTTATTCTTTTTTCTACTTCTTCAACCACCCTATCTTCAAGAATTTTATGGTTAATTGAAAAACCTTCGGCTATTTTCAAAGTACGGTTTACAAAATTGCCGAAATTGCCGATTAACACATTGTTATGGCGCTCAATAAAATCTTCCCAAGTAAAACTGGTGTCGGCGTGTTCGGGCATGATAAAAGTGAGATAGAATCTTACAGAATCAAGACCATATTTTTCAATGATGTAACCGGAGTCAACCGCCACTCTCCTGCTTTTTGAAAATTGTCTGTTTCCAAAGTTCAAATACTGATTTACAACAGGTTTATCCGGAAGATGAAGTTTTTCGTCGTAGAGATGAAGCTCGCCGGGCCAGAACATAGTATGGAAAGGCAGGTTGTCCTTACCCATGAAGTAATAATGAAGGGCATTCTTGTTGTGCCAAAAATCTTTCCAATTCCGATTTTCTTTTTCGGCCCATTCTACCGAGGCGGAGAAATAACCCATAACCGCTTCCCACCATACGTATATTCTTTTATTGTTAATATTTTCAATTCTATCCTCCTCCGAAATATTGTTAACCGGCAAAGGAATGCCCCAGGTGAGATCTCGGGTAAAAGGTCTGGGTTTTAATCCGCGGTCAAGCCAACCCTTGGTTTCATTTCTTACCCAAGGTTTCCAATTCCCGCTCGTATTCTTAAAATATTCTTTAATAAAGGGTTCAAGTTTTTTAAGGTCAAGGAAATAATGCTCACTTTCTTTTAATTCAACCGACTCGCCGGTCAACCGGCTCCTTGGATTTTTAAGTTCTCCCTGGTCCAAGACCCGGCCGCAATTGTCACATTGGTCGCTTCTCGCTTCTTCAAAACCGCAATGGGGACATTCGCCTTCAACGTAACGGTCCGGAAGAAATTTTTCATGCTCGGAATCGTAATACTGTAAGGCAATATTTTTAAAAATGTATCCTTTCTTAAGAAATGAAAGGAAGAAATTCTGGGCTATCTGCTGATGATTTTCAGTAGCGGTTTTAGTAAAAATATTAAAACTAATGCCGGCTTTCTTAAAAAGTTCAACGTGTTTCGGATGGTATTCATCCACTAATTCCTGCGGTTTAAGATTTCTTTTGTCAGCTTCAACGGTTATGGGAGTTCCAAAACAATCAGAACCGGAAACCATTAAAACATCATCGCCTAAATATCGATGAAATCGGGCAGTAATATCGGCCGGAAAAAGATATCCGGCCAAATGACCAATATGCAAATCACCATTTACGTAAGGCCAGGCAACTCCAATAAATATTTTTTTCACCATGTATTTATTTTTAAACAGAATTACAAATTATACAAGTAAAAAGAAAGAAGCTTCCCGAAAGGGAGCTTCTTTCACGGCCTGTTTTCAGACTTCCCGACGATATGTCAGGTGGGTCTCCGCAGCAACCGATTCCCGAACGAATCAGCAAACCGGCGCAATCGTTGAGATTCACAATGAATCTTTAGGAGTCCCATTTAAAATTCACATGATTCGGAATCTAAAAACAGCACCTACTTGTATTATATCATAATTTTAAATTTCCAACCTGGGGATTACTCATCCCGATAAGCAAAGCTTGCATTTCCCTGCGTTCGGAAGAAACAGAAAAACAAGTTTTCAATTTCTTCCTCACTTGGGACTGTAGTGTTAACTTTACATCCTAACTATATTATGGAATACCGAAATAATATTAAGTCGAACAACAAAACATTAACCGTGTACTACGGGTATGCCCTAACGGGGCACACCCTAACACTATCGGGACTCATCAACACCAAATCTTTTATAACTGAATGGTTTAAAATCTTTGCCAAACCAGTGCATTATTTCATGTTCCGCTTCTTCGTCGGTTTCGGAAGCGTGGATGATATTCATCACACATCTTTTTTCGGTGTTGGCAATAGCTGGTGAGTCAATGGAAAAATCACCGCGGATAGTGCCCATATCAGCTTGAAATGGCAAGGTCGGACCGACAATTTTGCGAACCATATCAATAGCATGAGTACCCTGAATAATCATCTTAACCAAGGGAGCGGAGACCATATAATCAACAACCCATTTCCTAACCATCCTGCCTATTTCCGTCTGGTCATCAGTGCCTAAACTTTGTTTGGCGCTAATCCCATATTTTTCATACGTAGAAAGCGTTTTGCCACCAAGGCGATAAATCCAGTCTTTGTCTTTAGGGTAATGGTTATCAATATCTTCATAGGCGGGCTGAAACATTTCAAGAGCAACTACTTTGAGATCACGCTGCTCAAATCTTTTTATAACTTCTCCAACAAGCCCTTTCTTAACTCCGTCAGGTTTTATAAGAACTAAAGTTTTTTCTTTTTTAAATTTATTTATGTCCATCGTCTTCTTTTTTAATATGAAGTTCTTTAAGCTGCTTCTCTTCAACTTCACTAGGAGCGTTCATCATAAGGTCTCTGCCATCGCCGGTTTTCGGAAAAGTAATTACCTCTCGGATACTCGGTTCATTTTCTAAAATCATCATTACTCTATCAAAACCAACGGCAATACCGCCATGGGGCGGAACGCCATATTGAAAAGCTTTCAGAAGTTGGCCGAAGCGTTCTTTGATATCTTCTTTCTTATGTCCCAAGGCTTCAAAGACAGCCGAGAGAAGTTTGGGGTCATGAATTCTTATCGAACCTCCGGCAATTTCATATCCATTTAAAACAAGGTCGTACTGGCGAGCTTTTATGGAAGATGGGTCTTTTTTAAAGCTTTCTTTAAATTCCTCCACACTTTCAACTTTTGGCATAGTGAAAGGATGGTGAACGGCAGCCCATCGATTACCTTTCCCCTCTTTTCTTTCAAAAGCCGGGAAATTAGTTACAAAAAGGAAAGCCAACTCATCGGGATTTTCCTTATTTTCCCTTACGTCCGGCCGGTCAGTTTTATGTTCCTTTAAGGCCTCCTCGTATGTTATTTTGGGAATATGACCGTTTTTATCCAAGATAAACTTCTTATCGGGATACATTTTTTTTACCAGAGACAAAAACAGTTCTTCGGTAAGAGATAAAATCTCTTCTTCATTAGTGAAACTCAATTCAATATCAATCTGGGTAAACTCCGGCTGGCGGTCACCGCGAGTATCTTCGTCTCGAAAACACCTGGCTAATTGAAAATATCGCTCAAAGCCGGCTACCATCAAGAGCTGTTTGTATTGTTGGGGTGATTGGGGAAGAGCGTAAAATTTACCGGAGTGAAGCCGGGAAGGCACAAGGTAATCCCGAGCTCCTTCCGGAGTTGATTTGCCGAGAATTGGAGTTTCTATTTCAACAAAATCCCGGTCGGCAAAGAAGTTTCTTACATAATTTGTTACCTTGCTTCTGTTTCGGATATTTTTTTTCATTCTATCCCGGCGAAGGTCAAGATACCGGTGTTCCATTCTCTTCTCCTCATTTATATCCATACCGTCGCCGTCAATTGAGATTGGCGGGGTTTTGGCCTCGGTTAATACTTTAAGATCAGAAACACTCACTTCGTATTTACCGTTCGGGAGATTAGGATTCTCCATTCCCTCGGGACGTTTCTTAACCTCACCTTTGATTTTTATTACCCACTCCGACCGGAGAGAGTTAGCTAATTTGTACAATTTCTCATCTTTGGGTGTAAAAACAATCTGAGCAATCCCCTTCCTGTCACGGAGGTCAATAAAAACTATCTTGCCGTGGTCACGACGATTCCCAACCCAGCCGGCCATTTCAATTTCCCGGCTCTCGTATTTTGAAATCTGATTTGAAAATATTCTCATATTAAATTTCCTTGTCTTAAATTCTACCAATTTATTATATGTTTCACAATCAACAGTAAATATAAAAGGTTATGTTATTTTGAGGCTAAGCCGAGGAACTTTGTGATAGGAAACATCATCTTCCTTGTTTTACCATCCGCTGCAACCTGTTCCAAAATAGAACAACACGGGGACAGTTCCCCCTAATGGTAAAAAACTTCAACCGTGTTGTTTTTAGGAATTACTTTTATAGTCCCATGTTTGTCGGTTCTAAAAATGGAGGCGCCAATTTGTTTAAGTCTCTCCAGCGTTTCTTCGGTCGGGTGGCCATAACTATTTTCACCAACCTCAATTACAGCTACTTTTGGTTGAATAATATTTAAAAATTCAGCCGAAGAAGAATATTTGGAACCATGATGGGCAACTTTTAAAACGTCTATTTTCCCTGTTTTATCTTTGATTAACTCTTCTACTCTCTTTCCAATATCGCCAGTGAAAAGAAAATTGGTGTCTTTATATACAAGATTAAAAACAAGCGAGTTTTCGTTTATATCTTTAAACTTTTCTTGCCCCGGAGAAAGAACGTTTATTACTGAGTTCTGATACTTGATTTTATCCCCGGTTTTTAAAACTATACCTTTTACCTTATTTCCATTAATTACTTTCTCTAAATCACGGAGGGCTAATGATTGTCCTTTAACTTCATTCCAAAGAAAAGCGCCTATTTTATATCGGTTCATAATACTGATTAAACCGCCAAAGTGGTCAAGTTCAGCATGAGTCATTGCCACCAGGTCAATATAACGGTCGGTAAAAGGTAAAATATCAGCAAGCTCGGCCAGAGCCCGACCATTAGAAGGACCTCCGTCAATCAGAATTTCCACACCGCCAGGTAAAACAATTAATTCACTATCGCCTTGGCCGACATCCAAAAAATAAACCCCCGGCTCGGCCGAGGTACCAAAGAAAATGTAACCAAAAAGAACAAGGTCAAAAATCAAAAGGACAAAAATCACAATTATCGTCTTATCCCGGCCTAATTTTTCAAAAATAGGTTTAAACATATTCTTTTCTTAAAGTCACGGTCCAAATTAAACCGACTATGATTAGATAGTAAAAAATAAGGCCGGTCAGGTTGAAATTTAAATCAAGTGAAGGGCTAATACCGGCAAAAAACTTGATAACACCGGTTTCAAAATAAAGAAGAATAGCCGTGAACCAGCCGAAAATTAACGATAAATAATATGAAATTAGAGAAACAAAACCAATTACAAATCCTAAGGTCATAGTGATAGGAATAAGTTCCAGAATAATTACATTAGCTAAAAGTGAAATAGAAGAAAAAGTATCAAAATTTAAAACCAGGATTGGAAGAACCATAAGCTGAGCCGAAGCGGTGGTAAAAAGATTATCCCGCCAAGATAGAAAACCCGGGGTTTCTTTCATCTTAATAAGTTTTTGTAGCGCCGGTTTTAAATAAACGATACCTAAAACAGCCAAAAAGGAAAGTTGGAAACCAACATCAAAAAGCAATACCTTGGGATTTTGAAGAGTCATTAAAAAAGCTGAGAAAATCAAAGCGTTTTTCATATCATAAAACCGGCCGGAGCGATCGGCAACAAGAACTAAGATGCCCATGATGGCGGCTCGAATAACTGAGGCTTCGGCGCCGGTCATAACCACAAAAGCGGCAATGAAAAGTCCGGTAAGAATAAATGAGATTCGCCGATTAAAAAAATAAACGAAAATACCCAAAACGACCCAGATAATAATACTTATATTGTAACCGGATAAGGCAACTAAGTGAGTGGTACCGCTTTCTTTCATGGCAATCTTAAAATCCTTAGTCATTCCACTGTAACCACCAAAGGTAAGACCATTCAGAAAAGCGGCTTCAAGAGGCGGAAGAACTTTCTGAAACGATTCATTCATTCGGTTTCTTATTGAATAAAGAACCGATTTTATCGGTGAACCACCTCCGGCGCCAACAAGCTTTATTTCGGGAAAATAAGCCACTCCGCTTATCCCTTTTCCGGCAAGATAATCACGGTAACCCTTGAATTTAGGTTTTCTTATCCTACCTTTAATTTTCAATTGGTCTCCGTACTCAAATTTAGGATATTTGGAAGTTTTTACAAGTATTTTCCCTTTCAGGGGTTTGTCTAGCTCAAACGCAAACTCTCGGCATTCGTCTTTAATAGTCGGATTATTAACTACCACGCCGAAAAATTCAATTTCCTTATCAAAGAAAATATTTATATTTTTAAACCTCAAATCATGAGCGGTATAGTAAAGAGCGCCGAGAAAAACAAATAAGGATAAGAAACTCAGCCAGAGAAATGCCTTTTTGTTTTTTAATTTCCAGAGAAATAAAAACGTTCCGGCGACTGCCAGAACGAATAAAATAATTAAGGAACTTGCTCCCAAACTTTTAAAAAATACTCCGAGGAGAAAAAATAAAGTAGTTGAAAAGAATACTTGGTGAGGCTTCATGGTCTTCTAAACTTGATTTTGGTTCAAGTCCCGGAGTTTAGATATCATATCATAAAAAAACAGTATTAAAAAAGGAGCATTAATTTTGCTCCTTTATTTATACTCCAATTTTCATTCAAGCGGTGATTCCAATTCCATGTTGCTTACTTCTACGGTTACATTAAATGCCGTTTTGCAATTTAAACAAAGTACTCGAATTTTGGCTTTTAATCTATTTACATTAATAGATAAAATGTCTACTGAAGAAGTGCCTATTTCGCCTTTATTTTTGCATACCGGACATATAGGGACAACTTCTATGCCGCCTTGTTTTCCTTTAATAAAATCTGCTTTAAATTCCTGATTTTTCATGATAACCTCCTTTTTTTAGTTTTTAATATTCTATCTGTAGTATATAAGAAAACTTCTTTTTTGTAAACCCCTCACCCATAAATATTGTTAGAGAGAAAATAAACATCACAAGATATAGAAAACTCTCACGAAGTAAGCACTATTTTACAAAACTCATTATCAAGACGAGTTTGTATTTTTCTTTAAAAAAACTTCTTCCATTTCTTTTTTATCCAATTCATTAATACTTCTCAAATATTTTTCTGTTTTCTCTGATTCTTCCAAAAAACTTGAGTCGTACAAAATCGCTTGCTCACTTATTCTAAGAGCTGTTTCATTAATTCCCCTGAGTTTTATATTGCAAAGTTTTCTAACTCTTGAAAGCGCTACATATCCCATCCCTTCAACAAATGATTTACTAAGGTCAATATCCGCCGCGTCCAAAGTCATACCCTGGCTTTTATGAACTGTCACCGCCCAAGCTAGTCGGAGAGGTAATTGAGTTATCCTTGCCTCCATATTTCCTCCCTCATCTTCAATATCCCAACTTGCCGGTAAAGCAATTATCCTATCCCCCTTAAAAGTTTTTATTATCGGAAATTTATCATTATTAAATCCAATTACTTTCCCCAGCGTTCCATTTACATATCCTTTCTCAAAATTATTTTTCACAAACATAATCTTAGCCCCTTCTTTAAGAACTAAACGCTCCGGCGCCAGACAGTATTTTTTTAAAAATTCCACTAATCCGCTCTTACCTTCTGATTTCATAAAATATTCCTCCTCCCGCGCATCAATTTTATCAAGTTCCAAAACGTTAATCGCGTCAACATCTTTATTATGCGTGTAAAGCCGCACCGGTGAAATACTAGCCGAGATTTCTTTATTTCCCCTATCTAACAAAATCCGTATAGTGTCCCCGGTAACTTTATCCCCTCTTATATCATTAAGAACCTGGGTAAGTTTCTCATCCCCGTGCCGATGCTGTTCGTGAAGATAACAAATCTTTACATCCATCTCCCGCCATACATACGATTCAACCATAAATTTTGAATCTTGGGTTATTCTTTTCTGAACCGGTGGCAGTTGAAAAAAATCTCCGGACACAACTACTTGAAGACCGCCGAATGGTTTAATGTTCCCTCTTGTTTCCCTACAAATTCGGTCAACTAAATCAAACTGATGCGAGTGAAGCATTGATATTTCATCAATTATTAAAACTTTTGCTCGCCTAATTCGGCGGGATAAGTAACGTTTTCTTACAAGTTTCTTTAATGTTTTGTCCGATAAATCTTCTTTAATTCCCAATCCGGACCAAGAGTGAATCGTCCGGCCGTTTATATAGGTAGCGGCGACTCCGGTTGAAGCTGTTATCGCCACCGGCACATTATTTTTCTTTAAATAATCAATGTACTGGTTTAACACGTAAGTTTTCCCGCTCCCCGGCGGTCCGGTAAGAAAAGTATTATACCCTGTCTTTAAAATATTTAATGCCTGACTCTGTTTCAT
>CAZJVK010000010.1:0-9752 GCA_964549725.1 uncultured Candidatus Saccharibacteria bacterium
ATAATTGGGACGTCGCACGTCCTGAAGGACGAACGACGTCCAAGAAGTCTGAAGGATGAACGACATCCGAACTCAAACTTAACTCAAATTGAGGGGTGTTGAACACCCCTCAAAGGGATTACTTGTCCCAAGGGGTTATCACCCTGGGGCCGTTTTCAGTGGCGGCTATCGTTTTTTCAAAATGGGCGCTTAGGCTGCCGTCCGCGGTAACATAACTTTCTTTAGGACCATTTTTAATATTACCCGAACCTAAGGAAGTTATCGGTTCAATAGCAACAACCATACCTTCAACAATTTCTATGCCACTCCCCTTTTTTCCAAAGTTATATACGGTGGGTTCTTCGTGAAGTTCAAAACCAACTCCATGACCGGTGAGACTTTTTATAATACTGAAACCTTCATCGGTTACGGTTTTCTCAATTATATAACCAACGTCTCCCAATCTATTACCGATATTGAAGGTCGCAATCGCATTTTCAAGAGCTTTTCTGGTAGTTGACGCTAATCTTTCCGCGTCTTTTGTTATTTCCCCGATTGGAATGGTTAAAGCGGCGTCGGTAATGTAACCTTTATAATCAACACCGAAGTCAATTTTTAAAAGGTCGCCGTCTTTAAGTTTGTATTTACCGGGAACTCCATGGACAATTTGGTCGTTTACCGAAGCGCAGATATGGCCGGGAAAACCGTTTTTTGCTCCGGATGGAGCAAATCCAAAAAAAGCCGCTTTAGCGCCAGCTTCAATTAAAAGAGTTTTAGCTCGTTTATCAAGCTCGGACAATCTTACTCCTTTTTTTGCTTTGTCCTTTAGGTCTTTTAGGATATAAGCCAAGATGTCACCTGATTTTTGAAGTTGCTCTATATCCTCGGGAGTTTTTAATCGAATACCCATGCTAAATTTGTTTAAATTTATGAGTTTAGTATAAACGAAGTAAATTTAATTACTAATTTGAGCACCCCCTCACTCACATTTATCTATTGAATATATACAATGTTTTTGTAATATCAACTCCGTCTTTTGTTTGTTCTGTATTTAAATATCTTATTTCAGTGAGTGAGGGGGTTAGTTCGCTTTAGCTGAATTTGCTTCGCCCCGTGCAACTTGAAAAGTTTCTATGGGGTTTCGCCTTCGGCTTACAAATTCAGAAGCTCACTAACTTTTTCGTGAACTTTATAAGGCATTGGAGAACCGTTAATTTTATGAACAGAAAATCCTTCTTTTTTAAGTTTTTCAACTATTGGATAAGTTCTGTTTTTGAATTCTTTCAAGCGGACCTTGATTATTTTCGGGTCGTCAAGAGTTCGGGTTTTGGCTTTACCGCCGCAAAAAGCGCAGGTTTCAAGTTTTGAGGCGCTAAGGATAGGCAAACCGCAAACACTACAGAGTTTCCGAGTGGAGTTTCGGGCCATGGTTTCCTCCTCGCTTATATCAAGAAAAATGATTGAAATATTTTCCTTGCCGTACTTATCGGAAAGAGTTTCCATTAATCCCGTGGTTTCCTTATCACCGAAAGCTTCGTAAATCGTTCTTGGAGAGCCGCTATATACAATACTCATTCCCGCATTAGCCACCTGTGTTGTAAATTCCGAGACGAGCTTTAAAACAAAAGGCGGGTCAAGAAGTTCTCCGGAGTCAAACTGTTTGCGGGCTTTCTGCCAGATAGGATCATTTTCTTTTTCGGGGTCGTATATTTGATTTTCTAAATATCGGCCCGTATCAAAATGAATAAAATAAAACCGTCGGGTTAGAAGTTCGGCTTGAGTTCCCTTCCCCGCTCCGGGAGCGCCGTATATAATTATTGCTTTACAATCCTTCATATTCGCGCATTGTGAGCTGGGATTCAATTTGTTTCATTATTTCCAGAGCTACCGCGACGACAATAAGAAGGGCGGCTCCACCGATGGCAAAGGTTTGAATACCGGTTGCTATTTGAGTTAAGTTTGGAAGAATAGCTACAATTCCGAGAAAGAGAGCTCCAAAGAGCGTGATGCGATGAACGATTCTCTGGATAGTGTCGGTGGTGTTTTGGCCAGGTCGTATGCCGGGAATAAAACCGCCACTCTGCTGGAGAGTTTTTGAAATTTCTTTCGGATCAAAAGTAACGGCGGTATAAAAATAAGTGAAAGCAACAACAAGAACAAAATAAATGCCGCTGTATATAAAAATGTTATTGAAGAAATTTGTTACTAATTGGTTTACGTTAGCGGCAAAGCTTTCGGAAATTGCTCCCGCGATTTGGGCTAAGAATTGGGGAAAAAGAAGAACTGAAATTGCGAAAATGATAGGGATTACGCCGGCTTGGTTAACTCTTAGAGGAAGATAGGTTGAAGCCCCGCCGTAGAGTTTATTACCCCGTACTTGTTTAGCGTATGAAACCGGAATTTTTCTTTCACCTTCATTTACGTAGCTCACCCCGGCAATTACAACAACGGAGAGAATAACGAAAGCAATGTAGGTTGGGAGTTTGTCCGGAGAGTAATTCATAACGCTTGATACGACTGATTGAGGAAGACCGGCAACAATACCGGCGAAAATGAGGATTGATATTCCATTGCCTATTTTGTACTCCGATATTAATTCTCCAATCCACATCAAGAATACGCTGCCGGCGGTAATAATGACCACGTTAGCAAACATTTGTAATAGTCCAAGTTTACCAATTGCGCCTTGGGAGATGAGAAGATTTAAAAAACCATACGATTGCAAGGCGGCTAATGGTATAGTGAGATAACGAGAGTAGCGATTGAATTTAGCTCGGCCTTCAGCCCCTTCCTCATAATATGCCTTTTTGAGTTTAGGAAAAATAATTGTCAGAAGCTGCATAATAATGACGGCTGTAATATAAGGGCCGACACCAAGCATTACTACCGAGAGATTGGAAAGGCCGCCTCCGGAGAAAATATTTAAGAAAGTGAAAAGTTGATTTGAGGCGAAGAATTCTTGGAGACGGAGCAAGTTAACCCCTGGAATTGGAATAGTGGCTAAAAGGCGGAAAACTGCCAAAAGACCAAGTACAATTAGAACTTTTTTTCGGAGGTCTGGAATTTTAAAAATTTGTAATAATTTACTCATCCCGATAGTGTTAGGTTGTCTTTAGACAACCGTGATTAACGGCTTGATTTTTATTATACGACCTTATGTTGTTTTGATTCCTTGTTTTCATATTGAAGCTTTGATTAACACTATCGGGACTCATCTTATTCGTTAATTACTTTTCCACCCGCCTTTTCAATTTTTTCCTTAGCGGATTTTGAAACTAAAATATCTTTAATGGTGAAAGCTTTTTTAACTTCCCCATCGCCTAAAATTTTGACGACTTCATTTTTCTTAATAATACCAGCTTTCTCCAGTGATTTTTTGGTAATAATGTCGGTTTCGGGCAATTTCTCAAGATCACCGACATTTACAACTTTATTATCAGGGGTAACTGGTTTAAATTTCACGCCGCGAAGTTTCGGAAAGCGTTGAATAATACCTCTTATTTGAGAAGGAATACTATGACCGGCTCGAGATTTTTGTCCTTTAATACCTCGACCGGAATATGTACCACGTTTGCCGCCGCGACCAATCTTTTTCTTTTTCTTTTTATTAGAAGGTGATTTGATATTATGAAGTTGCATGTTTTTGGTTTATGGTTTTTCTTTACTCACCGTTTCTTCTTTTTTCTCTGGCTCTTTATTCGCTTCTTTTTTAGAGAAATCTTCAAATTCTTTCAAAGCTTCCACAGCAACCATAGCATTATTGAGTTTATTCTTCGTTGTCCCCAGAAGCTTAGCGCTAATATCTTTAATACCAACTAAATCAAGTACCGTGCGGGCAGATCCGCCGGCAATCAAACCGTGGCCTTCCGGAACCGGTTTTATTCTAATTCGGGCGGCATTGAATTTAGCGTCAACGTCGTATAGGATTGTGCGGTTATCTTTTAGTAAGACTTGAATTAAGTGTTTTTTAGCATCAGCTTTAGCCTTTCTGATTGAATCGGAAACATCGGTACTTTTACCAACGCCGACTCCAACCTTGCCTTTTCGGTTGCCAATTACAACAACAGCCCGGAAACTCATCCGTTTGCCTCCGGCTACCACTCGGGTTACTCGGCGGATTTCAATAACATTATCTTCGTATTCTTTTTTCTGTTTTTTGAAATGTTTTTTTGGGATCATGTTAATAGAAAAACTTTAGAATTTTAGTCCGTTTTCACGAGCCGATTCAGCAAGAGCTTTGATTCGGCCATGATATTTATATTGCCCTTTATCAAAAATTACTTTTTCAACGCCAGCCTTCTTTGCTTTTTGGGCGGCAAGCTTACCGACTACTTTAGCAATGTCAGTTTTATTTTTACCTTTTACTTCATGGGATGAGGCTGAAATAAGGGTTTCGCCTTTTATATCATCGATTAGTTGGGCATATATGTGCTGGTTGCTTCGAAAAACCGAAAGACGAGGATATTTATTTATTCCTTTATTGATTTTCGTTCTGGCTCGGTGAGCTCGCCTTTTTCTTTTTTGGTTTAATTCTTTTCTTTTCATCCCGTTAGAAACAAGGTGTGCCTTTGGGCATACCTGTGATATTTAAATTTGACTTTGTGTTTCTGTTTGATTTCATTAAAGTAGTTTGCATATAGTTTTTATGTCTGACTGTTTCTAACGGGATTCATAATTATTCAGTTGCTACCGCTTTTTTACCGACTTTTCGTCTCACAATTTCGTCTTCATATCGAAAACCCCTGCCTTTATATGGTTCTACTGGTCGAAACTTCCGGATTTTAGCGGCTACTTGACCGACTAAAGATTTGTCATACCCTCTAACAATCAATTTGTTATTTCCTTCGATTTCAAATTCAATACTTTCCGGTTTTTTGTAGCTAATTGAGTGAGAGAAACCTAATTCTAACTTTAAATTTTTATCCTGTTCGTTAATACGATATCCAACGCCTTTGAGAAGAAGGGTTTTTTGAAAACCTTTAGTAAGACCTTCAATAGCGTTCCAAAGTAATGATCGGAGAGTTCCCCAGTTACTCCTGGTTTGTTTTTTGTCATTTTGAGGGGTAAGTTTAATTTCGTTATCTTTAATGTCCACTTGAATACCTTCGAGGATTTTAATTGATAAATTTTGATTTTTGTCATTTGAAATTCCAACTTGGCCGTTTTCAAGCTTGACGGTTATTTTTTCAGGTATTTCAATTGGAAGTTTACCTATTCTAGACATGCCAAATTTGTTTAAGTTTATGAGTTATTTATAACGAAATAAATTTAATTACTAATTTGAGCACCCCCTCACTCAAGAATTTTCTTCCAGAAAACTTTTGAGTGAGGGGGTAAACTTTTTCTTACTAAATTTTCATCATACTTTGTATTCTAAAATTTAGAGAAAAACTTTACCATATATTAAAAAGAAGCTGACCGCCAACTTTCATTTTTTGAGCTTCATCACCGGGAAGAATACCTTCCGGAGTTGAGATGATAAGCATACCATAGCCGCTTTTTACGGACCTGAGTTCTTTGTATTTTTTGTATATCCGACGAGATGGTTTACTTATAAGTTGCACTCCTTTTATGGGATGATTGGAGTTCAAATATGTTTTTATAATTTTCTTAGGCGTACGGCCTTTAACCTCAACTTTTTTCAGGAACCCTTTTTTCTCTAAAAGATTAGCCACTGCCCTATCCATTTTGGTGTATGGGATTTTTAGGAAAGTTTTGCCAGCCGCCTGAGCATTTTTTAATTTTATAATGAAATCTATATACATAATGTTTTAAGTTCTAATTTTTAATCAGGAAGCTTTTTTTATACCTGGAATTTCACCTTTTTTAGTTAATTCTCGAAAACAAATCCGACAAAGATTAAAATCTCGCATATATCCGCGGGTTCGACCGCAACGGAAACAACGCTGGACTTTTCTAGTAGAGTACTTTGGTTTCTTTTTTGCTCTTTCTACGACAGATTTTTTTGCCATTTTGTTATTATATTCGTGTTTATTCTTTTTTCAAGGGTACTCCAATTTTTCGATATATTTCTATTGCCTTTTCCCTACTCTTTTCTTTGGGAACTATAGTAACCTGAAAACCGAAGTCAATTTGAGATTTGTCCATGTCAATTTCTGGAAATACTGACTTATCTTTAAAACCGACGTTGATATTTCCATTCTTATCAATGTTTTTAAGGTCAATACCTTTAAAATCTCTAACCCTAGGAAAAGCTATCTGATCTATCCTTATTAGAAAATCAGCCATCCTTTTGCCTCGGAGTGTGGTTTTAAGTCCAATAATATCACCTTCCCGGATACTGAAACCCGCGATTGATTTTTGAGCCGGTCGTTCGGAAACTTTCTGGCCGGTAATCATTGAGAGTTCTTTAATTATAGCCGGCAAGATATCTTTTTTAAAATTTGGTTTATTAGCCAATTTACCAACTCCTGTATTTATAACTATCTTCTCAATATATTCTATTATTTTTTGGTTTTTGTTTTCTTTTTTGTTCATCCTGATAGTGTTAGGGTGTGCCCTGTTAGGACATACCCGTAATAGGTAGTTAGATGTTTATTATACGACCTGATGTAATTTTGATTCTTTGTTTTCATATTAAAGCTTTGATTAACACTATCGGGATTCATAGTTACGTTTATTCAATAGGGCTGTTGCATTTCTTACAATACCGGATTTTTTTATTTCCTTCTTTTCTTGTAGTGATTCGGGTTGTTTTAGAGCAAGCAGGGCAAATAATAGAAATATTTGATTTATCGATTGACCGAGCAACATTAACAACTTCACCCTTTTCACCCTGTCTTTTAGGACGGACGTGTTTTTTATAAATATTTATACCTTCAACAATCATTCTCCCTTTTTCTGGCAAGACGCGCAAAACTTTGCCGGTTTTTCCCCGATTTTTGCCTGCGATTATTTTTACGTTGTCACCCTTTTTTATATTTGCCATGTTTGTTGAAATTTTGGCGAGCAAACTTTTTCTTGTAAGACAGACTATACGACGTCTTTAGCTATAGAGACAATAGAACCGTATTTTTTTTCTCGTATTTCTTTTGGGATTGGCCCGAAGATTCGGGTAGAGCGCGGTTCTTTTTTATCGTCAATTAAAACTACAGCGTTATCGTCAAACCTAATATATGAACCATCAAGTCTGCGATACGACTTACGTTGACGAACAACGACGGCTTTAACAATGTCATGTTTTTTGACCGGTTTCCGAGGATCAGCGGATTGGACCGAAGTGACAATAATATCGCCTAATTGAGCGTATCGTCGTCTTGTGCTACCCAAAACTCGGAAACAGCGAACCTTTTTAGCTCCGCTATTATCGGCGACATTTAATATTGTTCGTTCTTGAATCATAAATTTAGCTTATAGATTATAGATTATAGGTTGGCATTAGTGGTGGATATTATTTTTCTTCCTTACTTGTCTCGGTGGCACTTTGGTCTTTAGTGTAACCCACTATACGCCATCGTTTTTGTTTAGACAATGGTCTTGTTTCTTCAATAATAACCTCATCACCTTCTTTGTATTTATTGTCTTCGTCGTGACTTTTGTATTTTTTGGTAACCTTGAAATATTTAAGGTACCTCTTGTGTTTTTTAAGTTGATTCACAGCGACGACGCGGGTTTTATCCATTTTGTCGGATGTAATAATACCTTTTAATTTACGCATAATTTTATTTTTTATTTGCCACAGTTAGGATTTGCGCAATGTTTTTCTTAATTTCTTTAATTTGGTTAATGTTTTTAACCTTACCTTTCGAAACGTTAATTCGGAACTGATTTAATTTTCGCCGTTCTTCTTGGAGCATTTTTTCCAAGTCAGTCAGCGGTTTTTTTCTTAATTCTTGTAACTTTTCTTTTTTCATCCCGATAGTGTTAGGGTGTCCTTGGACACCCGTAGGTTACGTTTAATGCTTTGTTGTTCGACTTAATATTATTTCGGTATTCCATAATATAGTTAAAATGTAAGGTTAACACTATCGGGATTCATTGTTAATTTAAAAAATCTGTTCGGATTTTTTAATAATCTTGGTTTTAATCGGGAGTTTATGGCCAGCAAGTCGTAATGCTTCGGCAGCCAGATTATCATCAACCCCGCCGATTTCGAAAAGTATCCGGCCGGATCTTACCGGGACTACATACCTATCAACCGCTCCTTTACCTTTACCCATTCGAGTTTCTGCCGGAAAGGCGGTAACAGGTTTGTCGGGGAAAATTCTAATCCAGACTTTACCTTCACGTTTTAATTTCCGATTAATGGTTTTTCTGGCCGCTTCAATTTGATTCGCAGTTATCCATTTTCCGCTTAGCGCTTGAAGGCCGATGCTTCCAAAATCAAGATTAGTTCCTCGAGTGGTTTTTATTCGCTTTCTTGAACGGCCTTTTTGCTGCTTTCTATATTTTTGTTTCTTGGGTTCCAACATAATACACTAATTAACACTAATATAATTCGTGTTTATTCGTTATCTTCAAATATTTCGCCTTTATAAAGCCAAACTTTGATACCAATGGTGCCAAAGGTGGTTTGAGCGGCTGATTCTCCAAAATCAATATTACTGCGGAGGTTTTGGAGAGGCATCTTGCCGTAATCTTTCCATTCAGTTCGGGCGATTTCAGTGCCGTTTAGACGTCCGGCAACTTGAATTTTAGCACCTTTTATTTCGCGATTTTGCTCAACTTGGGACATTTGCCGTCTCATAATGACACGAAATGGAATTCGTCGTTTGAGGTCCGAAGCGACCTGGTCGGCAATTACCTTAGCCGATATTTCATTCCGACCTATTTCAATAATATTCAGGTTTAAACCATAGTTAGCGTCAATACTTTTTTCTTTTCGAAGTTTTTTAATTTTCTTATCAAGAACGTTTTTTAAATGTTCAATTCCTTTGCCTCCCCGCCCGATAATAAGGCCAGGCTTGGAGCTTTTTATAAACACCTTAATGTCATCTTGAGTTCGTTCAATATCAATGGAGTCAGTTCCCATATTTTTCATTTCAGTATCAATAGTATCCCTAATAAGGCAATCTTCTTGTAAATAAAACCTGCCGTGGCGCTTAAAATAAAACCACTTGCTTGACCACGGCCTATTGATCCCTAAACGTAATAAATCCGGATTTGTTTTTTTTGTCATGTTTAAATACTAATTAATGCTAATATGACCAGTTTACAAGTTCTATAATTGATTACAAGCCAATTCGTTAAATGGATTTTCTTCGGAAAAATTTCTGTAATGGACTTTTACGTTCCTTTGGTTTTTCGGTTTCCTGTTCAGGTTTTACTTTTGGTTGGTCTTTCTTTTCACTTTTAGCCTTTTTTTCTTCGGATTTTGCCTTTTCTTTGGGTTTTTTGGTAATAATAAAACGTTCTTTAACGGGTTTTTCGGTTTCTTCGAGAATAAGAGTGATGTGGCTCATTTTTTTACGAATTTCATTAATTGAGCCGCGAGCTCTAGGCATCCAACGTTTCAGAACCGGACCTTGGTCTACTCGAACTTCTTTTATATATAAATTATGCGGATTCATTTTATGATCGTTTTCCGCAGTTACTATTGCGGAGTGAAGAAGTTTTGAAAAATGTTTACTTGCTCGTTTGGGAGAAAACAGAAGTTGAGCCTCGGCTTCTTGAACCGGGAGACTTCGAATTATATCGGCAACTAGACGCACTTTTCGCGGCGAAATGTGGAGATAATTCAATTTTGCAACCGCTCGTTTTTTATTTTCAGTTTTTTTATCACTCATTTTTTTCGTAGTTCTTTAACGTTTCTA
>CAZJVK010000011.1:0-7105 GCA_964549725.1 uncultured Candidatus Saccharibacteria bacterium
TACTTTAGTCAAAGTGCCAGGTGGTATCTAATAATCCTTTCGTTTGTCTCTCAACACGCCTTCCAAATAGCTAAACACCTTTTTCCAATCCAAGGTTCTTAAATCGTCCGATAGAGAGAGCAGGCATGTGCGCAGTTCTTGCGACCTAGAGGGGTTCGAGTCCTGTCGCCGGAGCAGAGCAGGTTTTGAAATTGGCAAAATTATTTAATGCAAAGACTGTAATTTTGAAACAAAAAAGCCCATCTTGTGGATGCGGACAAATTTATGATGGAAGTTTTTCTGGGACAATAATTAAAGGCGATGGAGTAACCGCTTCACTACTGAAAAGCAAAGGTGTCAAGGTTGTTACAGAAGAAGATTTATAAACATTCAGCTATCAGGCAGGTTTTACAACAACATCCACGGCGTGTAGTCCTGATACAAGAATTGTTATCTAGATGATTTTTGGTAGGATTAGAGAATATATCAAACAAAGGGACAGTTTAAAGGAATAAAATAAATTAATAAACACAACAATTATATGCCGAAAACAGACATCAGCGTTGGTGAGTTAATAAATAAGGTACGGAGAGGGGAACTTCTTCTGCCAGAGATGCAGCGTAGGTATATATGGCCTGCTACGCGCGTCCGTGATTTACTCGACTCCTTGTATAGAGGTTACCCCTCCGGTTCAATTTTGGTTTGGGAAACCGATGAAGATGTTGTGACAAGGGAAATGGCGATAGCCCCAAGTAGTAGCCCGAGCGTTTCTACAAAACAACTGCTTTTAGATGGTCAACAGCGACTAACCTCTCTAGCCGCTGTTTTATCTGGTCAACCTATTCAAGTGCGTAATCGCCAAAGGCCAATTGAGATCATGTTTAATTTGGAGCATCCCGAAGGTCCGCCCGTCGAAGTTATGGAACTAGAAAGCGACGAGTTGGCGGCTACACTGGAAGATGTTAAAGGCGATATTGCGGAAAGAGATATTCAGGCCGAGTTGAAAAAGCGTACATTTGTTGTGGCAAGTCGTAGCTTGCGGGCCGATCCTTTATGGATTTCGGTTTCGGATATTTTTACTAAATCAGAAAGTGAAATATTAAGGAATATAGGCATTAACTCAAATGAAGATAAGTGGGATTTTTATGCTGAGCGTCTGCAAGGGGTTAAAAGAATTGCTGATTACCAATATGTTATGCAAGTATTGGAACGAGACAAATCATATGAAGAAGTTACAGAAATTTTTGTGCGGGTAAATTCTCTGGGCGTTAAACTCCGAGGATCCGATCTCGCACTCGCACAAATTACGTCAAAGTGGAAAGGATTTATGAAATTAATGGAGGACTTTGCAGCTGAATTTAATTATAACAAGGATTACATTGCTGAATCTGGTTTGTTGGTAAGAACAATGGTTGTGCTTGCTACAAAGCAAAGTAAGTTTAAGACTGTTGGAAGAATAAGGAAAAAAGAACTTGAAAGTTCTTGGGAGCACGCAAAAAACGGTTTACGTTTTGCTGTAAATTTTCTCAAAAGTAACGCCCACGTTGAAAAACTCGGCTTGCTCTCTTCGCCATTTTTACTTATCCTAATAGCGGTACTGGCCGTTAATAAAAACGAAAGCTTTTCCCCGGAGGAAGAAAAGAAATTATTGAAGTGGTTTTACTACGCGCACATGCGGGGACACTATAGTATGGGTTCTAGTGAATCGATACTCGATGCAGACTTAGCTGTGCTTTTTAAGAAAAAAAGGAGTATCGATGAATTGATCATCAAATTACATCAACACGTAAAGAAATTTGAGGTCGATGCAAATGACATTGCTGGCAGAAGTGTTCGAAGCCCTATGTTTTCCATGCTATACATTGCATTGAAAGCAAGTGGAGCAAAGGATTGGAAAACCGGCCTTTCCCTTTCTGATGAGCATCTTGGTTCCGCCCATAGGATTCAGTATCATCATATTTTTCCAAAATCGCTTTTACCTGATGCTGGGTATGAAAAAAGTGAAATTAATGAAATTGCCAATATGGCATTTATTGGTGGTAAAACAAACCGAGAAATAAGAAATAAAAAACCGATTGATTATTTAGAAAAGGAGATTATTGCAAAAAGAGGGCAAGATGCTCTTACTACACAACTTGTTCCCACTGATCGTGAACTTTGGAGGATTGAAAATTATCGTGATTTTCTTGCGGACAGACGTAGAAGGATTGCTGAGGCTATAAATAAATTTATGGAAAAATTTGAATAAGGTGGTACAAAATTTGTAACCATTTTACTTCTTGCTTCGTTAATTGTAATATAGAGTTACAACTGAATATTTGTTTATCAAGAGCGGTGGTAAGGGTACTGGCCCGATGATCCATCCAGCAACCCTTTGAGGATAACTCCTCAAAGAAGGTGCTAACTCCAGCCCCAATTTGGGGAAAGATAAAAGGTCGATTTTTTGTTTTAACGACACTCTTTCTCTCGCGGGAAAGAGTGTTTTAATTTTTAACCACATACACAAAATTACATTATGATTCAAGACGACAAAAAGAAAATGCGCGAGTTATTAGAAGAAGATATCAGAAAATATAGGCTTATCGGAAGTGCGAGCGGCTTTTCATTTGGATTCTGTGTTTATATTGTACAAAAGCATGCCCCGAACTTCTTTGACCGTGTAGTAGGCTACCGCATTGAAAAGCATGGTATCGGCGAAATGATGAGCGAAGCTGCCAAGCAGGTAGGACTTCCCAAAGAGAAGCAGGAGTATATAACCGTCAGTTTCTACGAGGAAAAAACTATTAACTAAAACAAATTTGGTTTTTATTTATGCCAACTTATAGTTAAGACAAAGAAACATTGTAAGGAGTTGCTTTATGCCACCAGTAAGACTTAAGATATAAAGACAATCAACGCCTAAAGATATGGATATAAGCGATGTTTCAAAACAAAATGAGGGGCAATGTTTTGATAGAAAAAGAGCCCAGATAGCCGCCAATAAATTGGCTGACTGCGTGATGAGTTTTGCCAATGCAGACGGTGGGACGATAGCCGTGGGCGTAGAGGACGACGGGACTCCTTCTGGGTTTGAGGGTTGCCCAGACAAAGAATCAAAAATCAGAGAGGTTCTATTAAACTACATAACCCCACCTATGCGACTGAAGTTTTCTAAAATACCATTTGAAAATAATCGGGGTGTTGATTTTGTTTTATTAATTACCGTAGAACCATCGGTCGTGATGCATGAAAATCAAGCAAAAAAAGTGACCCTAAGAGTAGGAAGGCAGGTTCGCTATCTAAAATATGATGAGATTCAGCACTTGCAATTTGATAAAAATCTTCAAAGGTTTGAGTCTGGACAAGTTAAGGAAGCAACTTTGGCAGACTTAGACGCCGATTTAGTTTCTTCGCTTGGTTTGAAAATTAAAACTTCAGACCAAGAACAAATTCTAGTTGCTAGAGATTTGGTAACTAGAACGAACGATTCTCTGGATATTAATTTTGCTGGTATTTTGTTGTTCGGAACGAAACCTCAAAAATGGATTGAGAGAGCTCGTGTAAGAATTATTAAATATGAAGGAACAAAAGAAGAAACGGGAACTAACTTGAATATTATTAAGGATTTGTCTTTTGAAAAGTCTCTAATAGACCAACTGGAAGAAGGCGCGGATACCATCAAATCCCTTTTAAGAGAATTTACAAAGCTCGACCCCGACACTGGAAAGTTTGTGACGATTTTTGAATATCCTCCTTTCGCGTGGAAAGAGGCATTAGTTAATGCTGTAACTCACCGCGAGTACGCACTGTCGGGCGTAGATATCCAAATAAAAATATTCGATGACCGCTTGGAAATTATAAGTCCAGGCAACTTTCCATCAACGATTCGCGAAGACAATATTAAAGACGCACACTTTTCGCGGAACCCAAAAATAGCCCGAGTTCTTGGAGATTTTGGGTATGTAAGAGAGCTAGGCGAAGGCGTGAATAGAATTTATCACGACATGTCCAAAGCAGGCCTACCTGAGCCGTCATTCAAAAATCCTTCTGGGAGCGTTATTGTTACACTCAAGAACGACATTGCCCACCGAAAACTTAGAAAATATTCTGAATTAAAAAGTAAAATTCCAGTAGCCGTTTTTGAATCTCTTAACACTAAAGAGCAAGAGGTTGTGCTTTATGTATTGGAAAATGAGAAAATTACAAAAAGAGAAGTCTCAAGCTTAATAGGAATGAGCCCAGGCACCTCTATAGGAGTTCTAAAAAATCTTCAAGAAAAAAAACCACCAGTTTTACTTGTGGTCAGAAAATTCCTACAAGACCCGAAGGCTCATTATATTTTGAATCCAGAGGTTTTGGTTCAGGGGGCTGATGGCATTATTACTCCTTCTGCTTCCAAGCCTGAAATGGTGCAAAAAAGCCTGTTTTGGAACGAATAAACGTTGATTTTACAGCGTTTTTTAGCTGTATAATTTTGTATAGCTGTTGTACAGTTGTGGATAACCTCAACAAGGGGTGTTTTTAACGAACAGAGGCGGGTATTTGTAAAACCCCCAAAAACTCAAGTTCTTCCCTTATCCTTACCCAATTAAGAGTTCTAAACGCATCCAGTAGGGGCAACAAATTCACTTAGGGATACCTTAAAAATAAGGGAGTTTTTATATAAATTAAATTATCCTGCTAAAAATCGAATTTATGTTGATAACAAACGGTTCCAAAAAATTAAACTCCAACCGTCTCAACCCCTTTAACTTCTTGGATTAATTCATATAAATCCTTTATACTAACCAATAGTTGGTTCCAATCACGTCCTACTAACGCAACAAAATAAAACACCTTACCAATGACTTCCAATCAAGAAAAACTTATTAACCTTGCTAAAAATTTAGTTGGCGTCCCGTACAAATATGGCGCTAAAATAACAGAAGCTCCTAAAGTATTTGACTGTTCGGGGTTTATTAAATACCTCTATCAGCAAATAGGAATTGATATTCCAAGAAGCACTATCGAGCAAGCCGAATTTGCAGGCAAGGAAATTAAAAATATAAAAGAGGTACAACCCGGTGATTTAATCTTTTTCAAAAGCTCGAGGGGGCACTATAACTCAACCTTCCCTAAAGGCGTTGGCCATGCGGTTATGTACCTCGGTGATAATGAAATAATTCACGCTAAATCAAAAAGGGTTCAACACAACCCTAAAATAATTGAGGAAGGTAAGGTTAAAACAGAAACTTTTGAAGAAGTAATGGAAAAATTAAAACCATTAGTTATTATCAAAAGAATCCTGTGAGGGACGTTGCGGAAATAACAAAAACCCCATATAATTATTGCAGAAGTTAAAGGATCCGTGGTGTAACTTGGTTAACATGCGGCCTTGTCAAGGCTGAGATTGCCGGTTCAAATCCGGTCGGGTCCGCCATAAAAACCCCGTCAGTTTACAGACTGGCGGGGTAATCTTATTCATCCTTGTGTCTATTCCGACTCTTCTTTTTTCTTCGAATTAAAACCTAAAATATCCCTCAAAGTAAGTCCTCTGAAATCTTCAAAGTCCTCCAGACCTTTCTTGGTTAAAACAATAATTCCGATAAGAAGAGCAATTGAAACAATCAAAAAACCAAATTTAATCCAATCTAAATTATTCAGAAAAATCCTGACTCCAAAATCTTTGATTTGAAACCACCACTCCTCAAACTGGGCTATAAAAAGTGCCAGTAAATTAACTTGTTCCATATGGCTATTTACTTGCTTTTTCGTAATAAGAACCTAAAGAAAAAATATCACTCTCCCGACCGTGCTTGCCGATAAGCTGAAAGCCAACCGGTAAATTATTCTTCGTTCTGAATCCGCTAACCGGAATGGAAATTGCCGGCAAACCGGCCAAGTTTGCCGGCATAGAAAATGTATCGGAAAGATACATAGCCAGCGGGTCATCAATTTTCTCCCCAATTTTAAAAGGCGGAGTTGGCGTAGTCGGTGTCAGTATTACATCCACTCTTTCAAAAGCATTTTCAAAATCGCTCCTAATGAGCCGCCTTACCTGTTGGGCTTTAACATAATACGCGTCATAGTAACCTGAGGAAAGAACGAATGTCCCTAAAAGAATCCTTCTTTTTGTTTCCTCGCCAAAACCTTCAGTTTTATTTTTAAAATAAAGCTCACTTAAAGAATCGGCCGTTTCATTCCTCCCATATCTAATTCCGTCATACCGAGCCAGATTGGTACTTGCTTCAGCCGACATAATTATATAATAAGTTGAAAGGGCGTATTTGGTATGCGGTAAACTTATCTCCTCAAACTCTAATCCCAAATTTTCAATTACTTTCCGCGCTTCTTGAACTCCTTTTTCAACTTCTTTATCTAAACCCTCAATAAAATACTCTTTCGGAACCCCGACCTTTAATTTTTTTACATTTTCTAAATCTAAATCCTTTAGAGAAACCTCTATACTGGTCGAGTCATAATAATCTTTGCCTTTTATTGCCTCAAATAAAATCCGGGCGTCTTCTACTGTTTTTGTTAACGGTCCAATTTGATCCAAACTGGAAGCTAATGCGATTAAACCATGGCGGGAAACAGCGCCATATGTTGGTTTCATACCGACCACTCCACAAAAAGCCGCTGGCTGGCGAATTGAACCGCCAGTATCCGACCCTAAAGCCGCTATTGCCTCGCCGACCGCAACTGCCGCCGCCGAACCACCCGAGGAACCGCCGGGTACTCGCTCCGGGTCATAAGGATTTTTAGTAATTTTGAAACCGGAATTTTCAGTTGAAGAACCCATTGCAAATTCATCCAAGTTGGTTTTTCCCAAAAACACAGCTCCGGCTAATTTCAACTTATTAATTACGGTAGCGTCATAAGCTGCCTTATAATTTCTCAAAATTTTGGAAGCTGCCGTAGTATTAGTACCTTTTATTAAAATATTGTCTTTTATTGCCAATGGAACACCGGTTAAAGGATGGAGTTTCTCGTTTTTGGCCAAGGATAAATCAGCCGCCGCCGCTTGAGAATAGGCGGAATCTTTTAAAATGGAGAGATAAGCCCCTAAATCCTTGTCTTTCTCTTCAATTCTCTTAAAAATTCCCTGCGTCACCTCAAGAGCCGAGAACTCTTTATTTCTAAAACCTTCTTGAAATTCCTTAATAGT
>CAZJVK010000011.1:7205-9708 GCA_964549725.1 uncultured Candidatus Saccharibacteria bacterium
CCTCAAGAGCCGAGAACTCTTTATTTCTAAAACCTTCTTGAAATTCCTTAATAGTCATAAAACAGTATTAAGTATTAAGTTATGGAATCTTTGTGGCGGGAGCGGAATAAACATTTACTCAAATACCGGCGGGGTTTTAAGATAACCATTCTTGTTGTCAGGAAAAGCCTTAACTGTTGGTTCTGCTAAAAGTTTTTTATCATTATTATACTCATCCTTTCTTACTGCATTTTCCAATAAAGTTCCGCCGCTAACCGGTTTTACGTTCTCCGTATTTACCTCCTTAAGTTCTTCAAAATAACCAACCACCTTTTTGAGGTCCTCGGTTATTTTCTTTTTATCTTCTCCCAACTTGATTTTCACCAAATTGGCCAGATGTTCCACCAACTTTTTATCTATTGGTTCTTTGGTCATATATTCAGATTATGAGATTATTTTCCCAGAAGTTTAAGAAATTCCTTCTCATTAATTCTTTCCACTCCCAGTTTCTCGGCATCGTCAACCTTGGACCCGGGGTCTTTGCCTACCACAACATAATCAGTATTTTTACTCACATTTGAGCTCACGCTGCCTCCCTCTTTCATAATCGCCTCTTTAGCCTTACTCCTTGTCATTAAATCCAATGAACCGGTTAAAACAAATTTCAGGTTCTCCAATTTGTCCCCTCCAGATTCAATCTCCACTCTTATCTTTACTCCTACTTTATTAAGCCG
Organism: uncultured Candidatus Saccharibacteria bacterium; assembly: GCA_964549725.1. Lineage (GTDB taxonomy): Bacteria > Patescibacteriota > Minisyncoccia > UBA6257 > GWB1-50-10 > DATGCT01. The sequence goes on from CAZJVK010000011.1 coordinate 7,919, forward strand.
TTCAAGAAGTTTAACATTTTCTTTTCTATTAAACCAATCTTTGATGCTTTTTGCCATAACCGGTCCAATATCTCCTATCTTCTCAAGATCTTCGGTTTCAAATTGGTTATAAAACTTAAGAACGTCGGAGGGGTTTTTAATCCTTCCTTTTCCTAACACCAACCCGGCTAAAAGCCGGCTTGTTTCCTCCCCAATATGAAGAATTCCCAAACTATACAAAAACCTTGTAAGGGTAATTTCCCTACTTTCTTTAATTTCTTGTACGATATTCTCCGCTGATTTTCTACCAAAGCCTTCCAGGACTTCAATATCCCCTTCTTGTAATTCAAAAAAGTCAGCCGCATCCGAAATTAACTCTTCATCTAAAAAAATATCAATAATCCTCGGCCCCACTCCGTCGATATCAAATGCGTTCCTAGAAACAAAATGACGCAATTGTTCCCTGTGTCTTGCTCCACATTGAGGATTGGAACAGTGATATATTACTCCATTTTTCTCAACTGGCAAACCGCACACCGGGCATTTTTTCGGAATCTCAAACTTCTTTTCACTCCCCGCGCGGAGATTCTTTAAAACCTTGGTAATTTGAGGAATAACGTCTCCGGCCCGACTCACAATCACCGTATCTCCTACCCTCACGTCTAGCCGCCTAATCTGGTCAAAATTGTGGAGGGTAGCATGAGCAACCATTACGCCTCCGACTGAAACCGGTTTCAAAACCGCAATTGGCGTCAACGCCCCGGTCCGTCCCACTTGAACTTTAATTTCTTTAATCTTGGTTGTGGCCTCTTTAGGCGGAAATTTATAAGCTATTGCTCCTCTTGGCGCTTTGCCAACCACCCCGGCTTCTTCAAACATAAAATTGTTATTCGTAATTACTACCACTCCATCAATTTCATAATTCAGGCTATTTCGATGTTTCTTCCAATAATTACGAAACTCAAACACTTCCTTTAAATTATTCTTTCTTTCATTATGAAAACAAATTCTAAACCCTAAATCTTTCATTAACTCATGTTCCTTTTCATGAATACTAATTCCCGATCCTACCGCAATGTCATACGCAAAAAAATCTAGGTTCCTGGCTAAAGTTATTTTCGGGTCAAGTTGACGAAGCGAACCGGCCGCTACATTTCGTGGATTAGCATACAGCTCAACCCCCTTTATGCTCCGTTCTTTGTTGATTCTCTTGAACTCGGATTTGTTCAAAAATACCTCTCCCCTTACCACTAAATGATCGGGGATTTCAATATCTCCTTCTGGCTCTTTTAATTTTAATGGTATAGCCTCTATGGTTCTCAGGTTCTGAGTAACATCTTCCCCAATTTTACCGTCACCCCGAGTAGAACCCTGAACAAAAATTCCTTTATTATATACAAGTTCCGCTGCCAAGCCATCAATTTTAAGTTCACAGTAAAAACCAGCCCAATCATCACTTCTTTCTGTCTCATAACCAAGATAATCATTTAGTCGTTTAAACCAGGCTTTCATATCCGCTTGGCTAAAAGAATCATTAAAGGAAAGCATTGGTGCTTCATGCTTAACTCCTTTAAACTCTTTCAGCGGTTTTCCTCCAACTCGCTGAGTCGGGGAATCGGGCGTGACAAGTTCGGGATATTTGTGTTCCAAGTCAAAAAGCTCTTTTTTCAAAGAGTCCAAGGCTTCAGGGGAAATAGATTCTTTATCAAGCACGTGGTAATTATAGCGATGCTTTCTTATCTCTTCCCTGAGTTTTTTTATCCTATTTTCCACTTCTTTACTAGCCATAGAAAAACAAGTTTTTAATCTTT
>CAZJVK010000012.1:0-9464 GCA_964549725.1 uncultured Candidatus Saccharibacteria bacterium
TTATCACAAGGAAGGTGAGAAAAACAAATACGAAGTATTTGTTTTGCGAACCAACGCAGTGGCAAGCTCGCTTATTATTATTTTTAACAGAATGAGAAAATTAATTGAAAAGCTTTTTAACCCTAGTCCTCTTAGAAAAGCTGAGGGTTTGGTTAAGATTATAAATGAGAAGGAACCGGAGTTTGAAAATCTTTCAGCAGATGGTATTGAAAAAAAGTCCCAGGAGTTGAGAAATAAAATAAAAAACGGAGAAAAACTCGATAGTCTTCTACCGGAAGCATTTGCATTAGTGCGGGAAACATCCAAAAGAACTTTAGGCCAGCGTCATTATAATGTCCAGCTTCTGGGTGGAATCGTTCTTCATCAGGGCAATATCGCCGAGATGTTGACCGGAGAAGGCAAAACACTTGCTTCTACCGCTCCGATATATCTAAATGCTTTAACCGGGAAAGGAGTCCATATTGTGACAGTTAATGATTATCTTGCTAAACGGGATACCGTTTGGATGGGTCAAATATACAAAGCTCTCGGCGTGTCAACCGCTTGTCTTATTCATGACGGCGCCCTTATCTATGACCCCGGGTATAAAACTGAGGAAGAAATTGAAGAACTTGATAAAGAACGAGACGAGAAGGGCGGTTATAAAATTATTGAAAAATTTCTCCGTCCGGTTTCCAGAAAGGAAGCCTATCAAGCTGATATCACTTATGGTACTAACAGCGAGTTTGGCTTTGATTATCTCCGAGATAATTTAACTCTTCGTTTTGAAGACCGGGTTCAACGCGGTCACTACTATGTAATTATTGACGAAGTAGATAGCATTTTAATTGACGAAGCACGTACTCCGTTAATTATTTCCGCTCCTGACGAGCAATCAAGCGCCTATTACAAAAAGTTTACGCAGATAGCCGCTAATCTTACCGAAAACCAGGATTATGAAGTTGACGAAAAGAAAAAAATAGTTAATTTAACCGACCAAGGTTTTGAAAAAACCGAACAGATGGCTGGAGTTGATAATATTTTTGCTTCGGAGAATTCCCGTATGGTCCACTATTTAAATGAATGTTTGAAAGCTAAAACTCTCTTTCATAATGATAAAGAATATGTAATTAAAGATAACGAAATAATTATTGTTGACCAGTTCACCGGCCGTTTAATGCACGGACGCCGGTATTCCGGCGGTCTTCATCAAGCCATTGAAGCCAAAGAGGGTATGCCGATAAAAGAAGAAAATAAAACTTTTGCCCAGATTACTGTTCAAAACTATTTTCGTTTCTACGATAAACTTGCTGGTATGACCGGCACCGCCATTTCAAGCGCCGAAGAATTTCATAAAGTGTATGACCTGGATGTGGCAAGTATTCCTCCTAACGAACCGGTAATAAGGAAAGACCTTTCTGATGTTATATATAAAACCAAAGACGCTAAGTATAAGGCGGTTGCCGAAGAAGTTAAAAAACGTTACGAAAAAGGCCAGCCAATTCTTTTGGGAACCACTTCAATTGAGTTTAATGAAGTTGTCTCAAAATATCTTTCTCAGGCCGGCATAAGACATGAAATTTTGAATGCTAAGAATAATGAAAAGGAAGGCGCAATCATTGCCCAGGCCGGCAAGAAAGGAACCGTTACCGTTGCCACCAACATGGCTGGCCGCGGTGTTGATATTGTTTTGGGTGGATATCCTTTAGATAAAGAAAAATCCGAGGAGGTGAAAAAACTTGGCGGACTTCACGTAATTGGCACCGAGAGACATGAAGCGCGGAGAATTGATGACCAGCTTCGGGGACGGGGCGGGCGGCAAGGTGATTCCGGTTCAAGCCAGTTCTTTCTTTCCTTGGAAGATGATCTTTTGAGAATTTTCGGGGGTGAAAGAATCGGTAATATTATGCAAACCATGAACGTACCTGAAAGCACTCCAATAAGCGCTAATTTAATATCTAAAGCCGTTAACCAGGCTCAGAAAAAAGTTGAGGGCATGAATTTTGATATTCGAAAACACCTTCTTGATTTTGATGATGTTTTGAACCGTCAACGGGATGCATTGTATGCTCGGCGGATAAAATTTTTAGAAGCTGGAGAAAACAACAAAATCCTCCCAATTGTGAGGGAAATTCTTAAAAAATATATTGCGAGCCAAGCGGCTGGTTTGAAGAATGAGATTAAAGAATTACAAGGAACAAAGCGTGACGAAGAAATTAGAAAAAGAGAAAAGATAATAGAGGAAATAGAAAAGAAACTTGGTGAAATTCCTGAAAATATTGAACTAAAACGTTCTAAAATGATTGCCCGCCACTTGGTCCGCATTCTTGATTCACTTTGGATTAATCATCTTGAAAATCTCCAGTCCTTGAAAGAATCAGTTAATATCCGCGCTTATGCTCAGCACGAACCAATTGTTGAATACCGTCGGGAGGCCTACCAAATGTATCAACTCTTGAAACAGAACTTTGAAGCTTTTACTTTCAGAACAATTTTTTCGATTTTTGAAGTTAAACTTGAAAAAGTCCATGACCAGCTTGAAGAGGAAGACAACCAACCGAAAGTGGCCGGGTATTCCCGCAAAGAAGCTGAACCGGGCAGAACTCCAGAAGGAAAAAAAATAGGGCGGAATGACCCTTGTTGGTGTGATTCCGGTAAGAAATATAAACATTGTCACGGTCGGAACTTATAAAATATAAAAGGGATAAATATTGCTATAATTGGAATAATCTGTAATATAAATTACAAGAGAAAATAATTTTATGCAGTCTAAGAAGAAAAAGAATTCGGTAGTTATTTTAGTGTTTATAATTTTAGTCTCCATCGTGGCAGGTTTTTTTGTATTTCAACCTTCTCAAGAAAAAGGTGATGAATCTCGGTCTTGGAAATTTGGTCTTGATCTTGTCGGCGGCAGTTATCTTGTTTATGAAATTGACCTCTCCGAAGTTGAATCTTATGACAAAACCACCGTGGTTCAAGGACTTCGAAGCGTGATTGAAAAGAGGGTTAATCTTTTTGGCGTTAGCGAACCGAGGGTTTATACTCAAGAAGCCGGCGACAAACATCGGCTGGTAGTTGAGCTCGCCGGCATTAAAGATATTAACAAAGCCATTAATGAGATTGGGGCCATACCGGTTCTTGATTTTCGGGAAGTTGGAGAACTTTCTGAAGCGTCACCATCTTTTGCAACAAACACTATTGCAACGAGCAGTTTGGTTTATACCCCCACTAAACTCACTGGCCGTTATGTCAAAAGCGCTCAACTTGGTTTTGACCAATATACTAATGAGCCACTTGTTTACCTTGAATTTACAAACGAGGGCGCCGATATTTTTGCAGAATTAACCGCTAGGAACATAGGAAAACCGGTAGCTGTTTTTTTGGATGGGGAAGTTTTAACACAACCCGTTGTTCAACAAAAAATTACCGGCGGCAAGGCTCAAATCACCGGCCAGTTTACTATTGACGAAGCTAAGCAACTTGTGCAGCGTTTCAACGCCGGCGCTCTTCAAGCCCCAATCAAGCTTATTAATCAGCATACCGTAAGTCCTACCCTCGGACAAAACTCACTTGATAAATCAATTAAGGCTGGAATTTTGGGTTTTTTGACCGTTATCGTTTTCATGATTATTTATTATCGCAAACTGGGTATTTTTGCCGCGATAGCTCTTTTAATATACGCTGTTCTGGTTTTAAGTATTTTTAAACTTATTCCAATCACTCTCACTCTCTCAGGTATCGCCGGCATTATTCTTTCTATCGGTATTGCAGTTGATGCTAATATTCTTATCTTTGAACGAATGAAGGAAGAAATGAAACGGGGCCTTATCTTTTCTCATGCTATTGAAGAAGGTTTCCGCCGGGCTTGGAGTTCAATTCGGGATTCTAATATCACTACTATGATCAGCTCGGTAATTCTTTTTTATTTCACCAGCGGTTTTATTCAAGGATTTGCCTTAGCTCTTCTTATTGGTGTTTTGGTTAGTATGTTTAGCGCGATAATAATTACCCGAACATTACTTAGGGTATTCGCGCGGGACGAATCTAACCAATTCCCATGACCTACTCGCGCAAGTGGGGTCATAGCGTAGTGAGAACACAACTGCTTGTGTTCGAACAGCGGAGACGGGCTGAGCTTTATGCGAAGCATAGCGAAGCCCAGGGCAAGAAAGATTGAAAGTTTTATTTTCTATCTTTTCCGAACGCCACGCGAGCAAGCTTTGCTTATTATCTATAATCTAATTTCATGAATCCCGATAGTGTTAACTAAAACTTCAATATGAAAACAAGGAATCAAAATAACAACAGGTCGTATAATAAACATCTAACTACCTATTACGGGTATGCCCTAACGGGGCACACCCTAACACTATCGGGATGAACATTATCGGCAAAAGTAAAATGTTAATATTCGCCGCGGTAGTTATCGTTGCTTTAAGCTTCATTATTATTGCTGTTTTTGGTCTTCACCCGAGTATTGATTTAGTTGGCGGCACCGAGTGGCAGATTAATTTTTTAGATAAGGAAGTTTCTTCTAACGAAGTAAAATCATTCCTCACTTCAGAATTTGAAGTTGAAGTTTCGGCTAAGGAAATGAGCACCGGGGATATTATTATCCGACTACCAGATATTGACCATACAAAACATCAAGCATATAAAAAATCTCTTGAAACAGAATTCGGAGAGATGAAAGAAAAAAGTTTCTCAAGTGTTGGTCCGATTGTTGGACAAGAGTTGAAGGAAAAAGCTATGTGGGCTATGTTAGGTGTTCTTTTGGGAATCTCCCTTTTCGTAATGTGGGCTTTTCGAAAAGTTTCCGGCATAATTAGCTCTTGGAAATATGGTATCACTACTCTTGTGACTTTAGTTCATGATATTGCTATTCCAACAGGTCTTCTTGCTCTTTTAGGATATTTGCAGGGTGTTGAGGTTAGTATTACTTCCATTGTTGCTCTTTTAGTAATTCTTGGATTTTCTGTGAATGATACTATTGTGGTTATGGATAGAATAAGAGAGAATCTCACCCTAAGCGGAGGTAAAAAGATTAATCTTAAGGAAACGATTAATAAAAGTGTTAATGAAACTATAATGCGGTCGGTTAATACTTCTTTAACTTTAATAATTGTGTTGTTGTTCCTCTTATTTCTTGGCCCCCAGTCTCTCTTTTATTTTGTTCTTATTATTCTTGTCGGTACGGTTTTTGGAACTTATTCCTCAATATTTGTTGCAAGCCCTATTCTTTATCTTTGGGGGAGAGAAAGATAGCCGAGTTTTCCACAACTTGACAGATAATGGATAGTAAACTATGATTGTAATGAAGAAAAGACGAGAACCGATCAATACGAACAAAAGACACTAATATAATGCCCAGTGAAACTTCACTGCCGCGCCTAACGGCACGAAAAGCAAAAAATAAGCAGCATAGTTTCACCGGGTTCACCCAGTGAAATTACGTTGATATCTGAGTGATAAAGTGCTTGAACAAAAAATTAAACTGGGTATAAAAAAATAAAAGTCGATTATGAATTTGATTTCTAATTAACTAACAATCAACGAAATTTCTACTGGGATGAAAGACATAGATAAAATTTTAGAAAATTTATTTTCAGACCTAAACCCGAAACAGAAAAAGGTTATTAACGAACGTTTTGGTTTAATTGGTAAAAACTATACTCTCCAAGCCATTGGTGATGATTTAGGTGTTACCCGTGAACGGATTCGCCAGATTGAAGGCCAGGGTGTCAAAAAACTGAAGCCCGGGATTAAAAAAGAATTTGCCGGTTTTATTGAAAAAACGGAAAAGCTTCTTGATAAAATTGGCGGCGTTTGCCAGGATGATAAGTTTATTGAAGAGGTTAAAAAGCTCGGTGAGGTTGGAAATACCGGCAATTTTGACAACAAACTCCGATTCATATTTCTAATTGCTGAATATCCTAATTTTCACGGAGAGAATAATGACGTTCATGCTTTTTGGTATAAAAATAAAAAGGACAAGAAAAACCTTTTTACTTATCTTGAAAAGGCGGTTAAATTTTTTAAGAAAAATAATAGAAGCAAAATTCTCGAGGACAAAATATACAAAGGCGAGTTTAAGAATCCTAATTTTGAAAACTTTATTTCTATTTCCAAAAAGTTTGGCGCTAATGTTTTTGGCGACCTTGGATTAAAAGAATGGCCTGAAATTGAACCGAAAGCTATTCGGCATAAAGCTTATTTAGTTTTAAAAAAGAAAGAAGAACCGCTTCACTTTTCAGATATTGCCAATCAAATTGGCGATATGGGTATTGCTGAGAAAAGAGCACATATTCAAACCGTTCATAATGAGCTCATTAAGGACAATCGTTTTATTCTTGTTGGTCGAGGTATTTACAGTCTTAGAGGATATGGTTATGAAGACGGTACTGTTAGAGAAGTAATTCAGAGAATTCTTGAAGAGAAAGGACCGCTTAATCCCGATGAAGTTTTAAAATTTGTTAATCAGAAAAAGATTTTGAAGAAAAGCACCATTCTCCTTAATCTTCAGAGTAAAAATCATTTTAAACGTCTTGATGACGGCCGATACTGTATTCACGAAGCTTAGTAACGGCTATTTAGCTGGAAGTTATAATTTAAGCGGTAGATGAGTTTGATTGAAAACATAATTTCTTTGATCGGGGATTTTATATCATCTTTCTGGTGGGTATTTATCCTCGTTTTTTTGTTATTTATTTTTTTTGACATTAGGAGGGTTTATAAGAACCAGAAGAAGAAACGGGAGATTGAATGGTCTCTTCTTAGAATCATCCCGCCGAAGGAAGTGAAAAAATCACCGAAAGCGATGGAACAACTTTTTGTTTCGGTGGATGAAATTTCTGATGGGTGGGCATCTTTTGAAATTGTCGGCCGAGCCGGCAAAACTAATTTTTATATACGTATTCCCAAAGATTACCGCAATTTGATCGAGTCTGCTATATATGCTCAATATCCGGATGCTGAGATAAATCTGGTTCCGGATGAGGAAGATTATGTCAGCCAGTTTTCTTCCAGCACTCTTCCTAATGAAGTTTATGATATTTGGGGCACCGAACTCATTCTTGGTCGTGAGGACGGTTATCCTATCCGCACTTATCTGAATTTCCAGGAGAGCGGCAGGCAGGATGAGGAACAAATAATTGACCCCATTGCCAGTATTACTGAAATTATGTCCAGGCTTGAAAGGTCCGAGGCAATTTGGCTCCAGATACTTGTCAAACCGGCTGACAACAAAAAATGGATTAAAGAAGCCGAAGAACTAATTAAAAAACTGATGGGCGGAGAAGAAAAAAAAGAAGGGACGATTATCTTTGACTGGATTAATCCTTGGGTTCACGCTGTAGGAGAATTTATTGAAAATCTTATGTGGGCTATTTTCCGGCATCCTATGTGGGGTGAAGAAGGGGAACAAAAAAAGAAGGAGGAGGGCAAAAAAGATTTAACTCCGGGTAAAAGAAAAATTATTGATGCGATTGAAGAAAAAATATCTAAGGTCGGATTTCACACTGTAATTCGTTTTGTGTACGTTGACCGGCGGGATATGTTTACCAAGTCCAATATTGCCGGTGTGACGGGCGCTATTCGCCAGTTCAATACTAATCACCTGAATGTTTTTACCGAAAACAAGAAGGCGAAAACGAAAACAGGAGGCCTTTTTAAAGACAAAAGACTTGAAAGCCGTAAAAAATGGATTTTTTCAAATTACACGATTCGGGATTTTCCTAAAAAAAGCTCAATCTTAAACACTGAAGAATTGGCTACTATTTATCATTTCCCGACTACCGGAGTGAAATCCCCATTTCTTAGAAGAGTTTTGAGTAAACGGGGCGGTCCGCCTCCAGACCTGCCGATTCAATAAGACTAATTCATAACAAATTTTAAATCTTTAATTAAAATGTCTGACAACAAAATTAATAACAATGATATAACTCCAATTGGTAAGGTTGATTATCGCGACCGGGAAACTAAATTTGGAATAAAAACCGATGACCGGCGTCGGCATATCTACATTATTGGAAAAACCGGAGTTGGTAAGACAACTTTGCTTGAGAATATGGCTATTGCTGATATTAAAGCAGGCCGGGGAATTGGAATAGTAGACCCCCATGGCGAGTTTGCTGAAGGTCTTCTTGACCATATTCCCGAGAATCGCTTGGAAGATGTTATATACTTTGACCCTTCTGATACTGAACAGCCTATTGGTTTTAATCCTCTTGAACAAGTTTCCAATGAACAGCGTCATCTCGTTGCTTCCGGTATGATGGGTGTTTTTAAGAAAATCTGGCCGGATGTATGGTCAGCCCGAATGGAATACATTCTGAATAATACTCTCCTTGCTTTATTGGAAAATCCCGGCGCCACTCTTTTGGGCGTTCTCCGAATGTTTTCGGATAAAAAGTATCGGGAAGAAATCGTTGATAATCTTCAAGACCCGGTTGTTAAGCACTTTTGGAAAGAAGAATTTGCCAAATATACCCAGCGTCTCCAAATTGAAGCTGTAGCTGCCATTCAAAACAAAGTCGGCCAGTTTGTGACTAATCCTCTTATCCGGAATATTCTCGGCCAGCAACATTCCTCAATTGATATAAGAAGAATAATGGATGAGGGTAAAATTTTAATCGTCAATGTTTCTAAAGGAAAGATAGGCGAGGATAATATGGCTCTTATTGGAGCTATGATAATAACCAAACTTCAGCTTGCGGCTATGACCAGAGCTAAAGGAGTAAGCAGGGATTTTCAAGATTTCTTTCTTTATGTTGATGAGTTTCAGAACTTTGCCACTGATTCTTTTGCCACTATTCTCTCCGAGGCTAGAAAATATCATCTTTCCCTCACTCTTGCTCACCAGTATATTAATCAACTCATTGACGATAGAAATACCAAAATGAGAGATGCAGTTTTTGGGAATGTTGGCACTATTATATCTTTTCGTGTTGGCGCCTTTGACGCTGAGTTTTTAGAAAAAGAATTTGAACCGGAGTATACCGCAAATGACCTGGTTAATCTTTCTAAATATCACATTTACACTCGTCTTATGATTGACGGTATTGCTTCTACCCCATTTTCAGCTGAAACCTTACCACCCCAAAAAGTCCCGGTTGAGAATTCACCTAAGGAAACCATTATTGAGTTTACTCGTCGTAAGTATGGCACTCCCCGTCATTATGTAGAGAAAAAAATTAGTGGGGAATGGATATCTACCGGGATTGCGGAACGAAAAAAAACAAACAGCAAGGAAATTTCTTTTCAAGAATCCCTTAAAAAAGCAACCGTCCCGGAACCTTATAAAAAGACTTCTTTTAAGAGAAAACCTAAAGAGAATGTTGATGTTGATGAACTAAAACGCACTATTGAGCATGCCCTTAAAGATTCCTTAAAAAACAAAGAAGATAAATCCCGTTAGAGATAGTCAGATAATTAATTTTCTGCATCGTTCCGAAAAATAAATACATTCACATTTATTTTTTTCCACT
>CAZJVK010000013.1:0-8771 GCA_964549725.1 uncultured Candidatus Saccharibacteria bacterium
TTAAATAGGAGGTTGTTATGGATAAGAAAAAGTTAGTTTTGAGAGAGATTATTGCAATTTTGATTACAACTGGAACCTTCCTCATCTTATTTTTTATTTTAGGAGGATGGAAACTTCAGAAAGAAGAGCAGTACAATATTGTTACCGGCGCCGCTCTTATTAACGCTGTTATCGCTGTTATTATTAGCAGTGCCCGTGTTGATATTCTTACTAGCAACGCTTTTTTCGGCGCTGCTCTTACGTTTTCTGCGGTGGCTGTTATTGCTCTTGCCGCTTCAGTTTCTATTATCGTTGCTATTATTGCCACTTCTGTTTTTATGGTTGTTCTTATTGGTCTTATTATTACTGCTGAAGCAGGTGAAAAATTCGCCTTAGCCTCTTTAGTAATAGAAGGAAAAATTATTTTTGCTGTTATCTCAGCAATAACTTTTCTTTAAACCCTCACGCCGATATTATCGGTATGTGAGGGTTTTTTAAACAAGGTTTACATTTGTATTAGTACCTGGTATACTTTAAGCAGTTCCGATTTTCTCTAAATTACTAATTTAGAAAGAAAATCGAGAATCCACGACATTGTATCTAAATTAAAATTTAGACAATGTCGGGAAAGTTTAACAAATTTAAATAGGAGGTTGTTATGGAATTACAAAAATTATTCCGAAAAGAGCTAGAAAGAATGTTTGATTTTATTAGTTCTTTTAATGAAGGTTTAGCTTGGGTGATAAAAGATAACAAGCAATACCACGTTTATCCAAACGGCCAGCCTGCTTATAAAGAAAGGTTTGACGCGGTTGGTTCTTTCATTGAAGGTCTGGCTTGGGTGAGAAAAGATGGTGAAGAATATCATATTCGTCCAAACGGCCAACCTGCTTATAAAGAAAGGTTTGATTCTGTGGGTTCTTTTTATGAGGGCTTAGCTCAGGTAAGGAAAAATGGTTATCATTACCAAATTCACCCAGACGGCACCAGAGTGTAAAATTAAAAGAGTTGACTATACTTAGTCAACTCTTCTTTTTGAAAACCTATTCGCGACTATGAAATTTAAATTCTCACACAATTATACTACCTTATGGATTTTTGCTAGTTAGCCAAAAAAGTTTTATTAGATTGACGTTCATGTTAGTATTTGGTATAATTGAATCAGAAGTTTAAAAATTTAAAACAGATAGGAGGTTATTATGAAGCTTGCAAGAATAAATATTATGGAAGAAGACCATGGCATAGAAGTAGTGTCGATGTGCCCGAAATGTAATATTAGATTAGATGTTGAAGACATAAAACAAAAACGGAATAACAGGCGATTATTATCAATCATTTGGAAGGTTTTATATGTTAAAACGGTAATAGTAAAAGCTCGTTGTCCCAAGTGTCACAAGGTTTATACAGGACTTGTTAAAACCAGCTGAGTGAAACTTACCCCTCTGAAATAGAGGGGTTTTTGATTCCAATTGACAAATGAGGTGATTAAAGGGCAAAATGAGATTAGATTAAATTAATTATTTTAAGTATGTTTACACGACAACTTGGCATAGACCTTGGTACTACCAATACTCTTGTGTTTCTTCCCGACAGAGGGATTGTTATTAACGAACCAACTGCTGTGGCTATAAGAAAACAGGATAATTCAGTTTTAGCCGTTGGTACTGAAGCTAAAGAAATGGTTGGGCGAACTCCGGATAATATCGTTATCTATCGTCCTTTAAAGGAAGGTGTTATTGCCGATTATTATATTACCCGGAGAATGTTAAAATATTTCATTAGTAAGAGCATCGGCGCTTTTAACATTTTCCGCCCCGATGTTGTGATTTCAGTACCGGCCGGCATTACTTCAACCGAATTCCGGGCAGTCATAAACGCCGCCAAAGAGGCGGGGGCTAAAGATGTCCATTTAGTGAAAGAACCGTTACTTGCAGCTTTAGGAGCTGGTATTCCAATTCATTCTTCGGAAGGCAATATGATTGTCAATATAGGCGGGGGTACTACTGAAGTTGCTGTAATTTCCTTGGGTGGTATCGTGGCCTGGTCAAGTCTTCGGGTGGCCGGCAATCTTTTTGATAAATCAATCACTGATTATATTAAGAAAAAATACAATTTAGCGATAGGAGAAACAACCGCTGAAAATATTAAAATTAATATTGGAACTGCTTTAACCGGTGATAATAAGATGGAAATGAAAATAAGGGGTCGAGATTTGGAAACCGGCCTCCCTAAAGACCTCCTTGTTGGCTCTAATGAGGTAGCCGGCGCTATAAATTCTCATTTGGTTAACATCTTAAGCGAAGTTCAGTCGGTATTTAATGTTACTCCGCCTGAATTAGCCGCTGATATTATGGGGAAGGGAATAATTCTTTCCGGTGGCAGCTCTCAGCTCCGTGAAATTGATAATTTCTTTAAACGTTCCTTAGGCGTTCCCACTTACCGAGCTGAAAACCCTTTTTACTGCGTTTCCAAAGGCACCGCTATAATTTTAAACCATCTCAACGTATATAGAAGAACACTTTTAAACAAGCGCTCCTAATTACCAATCTATGATTTACGGCCACGAGGATAAGAAAAAACTTTTTAAAAGTCTGGTTAAAAAAGATACGTTAGGTCATGCGTATCTTTTTTTTGGAGAACCTCAGATTGGCAAATTTTCTTTCGCTTGCCATTTAGCTTATTTTATAGAGCATGGAAAGTTTGAAGTATCCAAGGAAGCTTTAATTGACACTGTTTTTATCAAGCCCGAAGAAGGTAAGAAAAAAGTCGGTATTAATCAGATCCGGGGAATGCGGAATTTTCTTTATCAAAAACCTCTTCGGTCCAGAAGAAGACTTATTATAATCAACGAAGCTGGTTATCTCACTCCGGAAGCCCAGGCTAGTCTTCTTAAGTTTGTTGAAGAGAGTCCACCTTATACTACATTCATTTTTATTACCCAGGACCTGCAATCACTTTTACCGCCTTTAGTTTCCCGACTCCAGAGGGTATATTTTTTTCGACTTCCAAAAAAGAAAATTGAAGAAATTCTTCAGAAAGAGTACAACATCCAGAGGAACAGGGCTGAAGAAATTGCCAAGAAATCCTTCGGGCGATTGGGGAGAGCTCTCAATTTTTTAAATAACAAGAAGTACAATAAGGAAGACCTTGAGGAATTCCTTGAAGAGGAAATCACCGAACTTTTTCTGGCTGACAAATTAAGAAATGCCAAGCTTATCAAATGGCTTCTTACTCGGGAATTAAAAGTAAAACGGTTTACTTTAAATCCTAAGCTTCAACGGAGGATTATTGAATTAAAGAGCAGTAAAGGAATAAATTAACAAATTAACGAACCAGTTAGAATATGACCCAGTTAATAAAATTAGTCGTGGCTTTAGGCGTTATCGTCGGTATAATTTTTTTAGTAACCGGTGAAAAAGCCGTTAATTTTCCTAAATCAACCGACGAAGGTTTTCAAGTTAAATTTGAAAACTCTGAAACTATCAGCAAATGGAAAAATAAAGTGGAGGACTTTTTCGCCGGTGTTTCAACCAGTACCGAAATTGAATCAAGTGAAAAAAATGAAAATCAAGAAGAGGCTGATACAGCTTTCTTTAAAGAACTTCTGTCCGGGAGGAACAAAACTAACACCTCAGCGAATTCAGAAAAATCTTCACCGGACTTTTTAGAGGAACCGACCGGGGGAAAAAATTTTATTGAGAATATAGTTAGCAAAGCAAAAGAATGGTTTGAAAAACCAAAATTAGAAGATGAAAAGACACCCTCAAGCGCCTTTTCAGAAAAAGTAGAAAACGTGCCTACTTTCACCATTGCTTGTTTCCCGAAAATAAAACAAGTCTGTTCCCCCGAAAATTGCCGAGAAGTCTCATTTGAGGCGGAATTTAGCTTGCTTGATAAGGAAAAATCTCTTATTGCCCATTGTGACGCTGATGGTTGTGTTATTTATGACGCTGAATATGGAATTAATGGTGAATATGAAAATTTTCAACCAAATCAATCCAAGGGATACATTATTACTAAAAAAATCAAATCTTCTGATCAAGGCGGACGAACTGAATATACCGAGATTGTTACGAGCGGTGTTAACGTTACCGTATATTTCGGTTATTGCCTTGAACGTCAAGTTACCGATAATTGATATTTGCCTTTTTCCATCCTATACTAATAAAGCTTAAGTTTTGAAATCTAAAATTTTAAATCCAGTATGGATAACATAATTGAAAATTTTAAAAAGAAACTGTTCGGAATTATCACCGATTTTAAGGAGGACATGAAAGGCGTTCAAACTGATCGGCCGAGCGTTGCCATGGTTGAAAATATTAAAGTTGAGTATTATGATTCCAAAACACCCCTGAATCACTTAGCTTCAATTCAAGTAAAGCCCCCTCAAGAAATTCAAATCCAAGTTTGGGATAAAGAAATGATAAAAAGTGTAGCCGATGCCATTGAATCATCCGACCTTGGTTTCTCGGTTAATATTGACGGCAAGATAATTCGCGCTTTTGCTCCCGAACTTTCTAAGGAAAGAAGAGAAGAGATAGTAAGACATATTAAGAAAATTATTGAAGAATATAAAATTCAGATAAGAAATCTAAGAAATGAAGTCAATAAGGAAATTGATAATAAAGTTGAAGCCGGAGAAGCGACCGAGGACGACAAGTTTCGCCTGAAAGAAAACACTCAAGAAGAAACTAATAAAACCAATAAAGAAATAGACCAATTTTTTCAGAAGAAGAAAGAAAAAATAGAGAATAATTAATTATGATAATCCTTTACGTTATAATCGGGCTCTCGCTTCTTATTCTAGTTCACGAACTAGGACATTTTTTTGCCGCCAAACTTTTTGGTGTCCGGGTTGATAAGTTTGGCTTTGGGTATCCACCTCGCCTTTTTTCTAAAAAATATGGTGAGACCGAGTATTCAATAAATGCTTTGCCCTTTGGTGGTTTTGTGAAAATATATGGAGAAAACGAAGCGACGGTTGATAAATCCGACCCGGATTATAAACGAAGTTTTGCTTTCCAACCGGCTTGGAAGCGGTCAGTTATACTTCTTGCCGGAATTTTTATGAATGTTGTTTTTGGGTGGCTTCTTTTATCTTTCGTTTTTGCGATTGGCGCTCCGGAATATGTTGGTATTGTTTCGGTGGCGGATAGTTCTCCGGCTGAAAACGCCGGCCTTCAAGCCGGTGATATTATTCTTGAAACCCAACGGGGAGAGGAAATTCTTGATAATTTAACAACTACTGATAGGTTTATAAATTTTGTTAAAGAAACCCCCGAGGGTCTATTTACTTTAACTATCCAGCGGGATGGTAAAACTTTTGAAACTGATATCTCCGGCCGGATAAATCCGCCGCCTGGGGAAGGCAGTCTGGGCGTAGCTCTTGTAAATATGGGTATTGAGAAGAAACCTCTTTTTACCGCTTTCTGGCATGGATTAAAAACAAGCATTCAAATGCTCGGCGCAATCGCTGTTGGTTTTTATACTATTATCACTAAAGCTTTCACCACTCCTGAAATAATGGAAAATATAGCCGGTCCGGTTGGTATTTTTGTGATTACCAAACAAGTCAGTACAATCGGTTTTATTTACTTAGTCCAGTTCATTGGTTTTATCTCTCTTAATCTTGTTATTTTAAATCTTATTCCTTTTCCGGCCTTGGATGGCGGTCGCTTCTTCTTTATTCTTATTGAAAAAATCAAAGGTTCTCCAGTCTCGGGCAAAGTTCAAATGGTTATAAATGCGGCTGGTTTTCTTCTTTTAATTGCTTTAATGATTTTTGTCACCGTCAAAGATATAGGAAGATTTATTTTGTGATAAGAATCAAAGATTCTTGCCCTCGGGGCACTCGGAATAAATAAACATAAACGTTTATTTATATCCTCGCTACCGAGCGTAAGCAAAGCAAGAAATATTTCTGACTTTTTGGGTAAAAACTAGAGAATTAATTTAAAAATAAAAATTATGAATGATATAATTTTAGGTTAAATTAAAAACAGCTCAGAAATGGGCTGTTTTTATTTTTAGTGTATAATTAGGAATGAGTATGCCCAGTGAAACTTCACTGCCGCGCCTAACGGCACGAAAAGCAAAAGAATTAGCAGTATAGTTTCACCGGGCTAACCCCGTGAAATTACACTGATATCTTGCTGTAGGGTAAGTTTTAATTCAGGTGTAATTTTGTAAGATAGGTTTTATAATAAAATTAGTCATATTAATTACATGGGGTTTATTAAATCAGTGAAATTTCTACGGGGATGAAAAACAAGGGAAATAAAATATTTTTGGCGATTGTTATCGGAGCTTTAATTGTTGGAGCGGGAATATATTTCGGCCTTCGGGATGAACAAAAAGTAAATCTTCCATCCGATATCCCACTTTCTGATTTTACTAGCGAGTGTCCAACCGAAGCAATAGTTACTAAAGTTTTGGATGGAGATACAGTTGTTGTTGAAGGGGGATATCATATCCGGCTTTTGAGTATTGATACCGATGAAAAAGGTTATCTTTGTTATGGAGAAGCGAAATCTCGTTTGGAAGAAATGGTCTTTAACAAGGAAGTGAGGTTGGAGAAAGACGAAACCGATGTTGACCAATATGATAGATATTTAAGATATATTTTCTTGCCTGATGGTCAAAATATTAATATTCAATTAGTAAAAGAAGGTTTGGCTATAGCGAGGTTTTATCCACCAGATGTGAAGTATCGGGAGGAAATCACTCAAGCTGAAGGAAATGCCATAGATAATAAAGTTGGCTGTAAATGGTCCGCCCCCACTGAAATTACAGGGGATAAAGAAAAAAAGTAAGCGAAGCTTGCCCCTGCGTTGGCTCGGAAAATAAATACAAGCATTTATTTTCCTCACCTTCCTTGTGATAAACAAATGAAAGACCATGCCAAAATTAGGAAAAAGAAGGGGAGGCCAACGTACAGAACACCGTCTAGTTTTAGGTATAGGAAAAGCTTGGAGGTAAAGAGGATGAAGAATGAAAAGAAGGGTTCTAAATGAACCCTTCTTTTGTTGCCAAGCGAGGTATTGGCTGATATAGTAAACCTATGAGTCCCGTTAGAAACAGTCAGGCATAAAAACTATAAGCAAACTGCTTAAATGAAACTAAACAGAAACACAAGGTCAAATTTAAATATCACAGGCGTGCCTAAAAGGCACACCTTGTTTCTAACGGGATGAGTAAAGGAATAACAAAACGTGAGGAGAATTTCTCCGAGTGGTATCAAGACGTGATAAAAGCCGCCGACCTCGCCGAACACGCTGAGGTTAAGGGTTCAATGATAATTAAGCCTTACGGATACGCTATTTGGGAAAATTTCCAGAGAATTTTGGATGAAAAAATAAAAGCCACCGGCGCTAAGAATACATATTTCCCGCTTCTTATCCCTGAAAGTTATATTTCCCGGGAAAAGGAGCATATTGAAGGTTTTTCTCCGGAATTGGCGGTAGTAACCCACGCCGGCGGGAAAAAGCTTGACGAACCTCTTGTTATTCGTCCCACATCCGAAACCATAATAAATGCCGCTTTTTCCAGATGGATTAATTCCTGGCGAGACCTCCCTTATATGATAAATCAGTGGGCCAATATCGTTCGTTGGGAAATGCGTCCTCGTTTGTTTCTCCGAACCACCGAGTTTTTATGGCAGGAAGGCCATACTGCTCATATAAGTGAGGAAGCGGCCGAAGAAGAATCTCTCAAGATTTTGAATGACGTGTATAAAAGCTTCGCTGAAGATTTTATGGCCATACCTGTAGTGGTTGGTGAGAAATCCAAATCTGAAAAGTTTGCCGGTGCCCTGCGGACATATACTATTGAAGCTCTCGCGCAAGATGGAAAAGCTATTCAAATGGGTACTTCTCATAATCTTGGCCAGAACTTTGCCAAGGTATTTGATATTAAATATAAAGACGAAGAAAACAATGATAAGTATGTCTGGCAGACGAGTTGGGGCGTTTCCACCCGCCTTGTTGGAGGTCTAATTATGGTTCATTCCGACGATAAAGGGCTTGTTGTTCCTCCTAAAGTAGCTCCTATCCATGTTGTTTTAATTCCTGTTTGGAAAGACGAATCAAACAAGGATAGGATTATTAAAAAAGCTATGGAGGTAAAAAAATCAATTTCTGGTCTTAAAGTAGAATTTGACGACCGGGAAAATGAAACCATAGGCAATAAATTCTTTGAATGGGAAAAGAAAGGTGTGCCGGTAAGAATTGAAATAGGGGAGAAAGAATTGAAATCCGGCAAAGCTATTCTTGTTCGAAGGGATAATGGCGAAAAACAAGAGATTGAGTTTAGTAAAATTCCTGAAGAGCTGCCGAGGATTCTTGATTGTATCCAAAACGCTCTTTTGAAAAAAGCCAGTGATTTTAAGAAGGATAATACTTATGAGGCTGAAAATTATGATGACTTCAAAAAATTCATTAAACAAGGTGGTTTGGTATATGCCGATTGGTGCGGTGATGAAAATTGCGAGGCCGAAATCAAGAGTGAAACCAAAGCTACCGTTCGTTGTATTCCATTTGAGAATCAAGAACCTAAAACAGGTAAATGCGTGAAATGCGGCGGGAATGCTAAATACAGGGTGATTTTTGCCAGAGGTTATTAGTAAATATCTAAATTTTCAAATATTGGAAATTATGAAGAAAATTTAGTAATATAAACTTATAATAAGGAAGGAGGTGAAATAAATATACTGAAAATATATTTATTTCCACCGACTGACGAAATTGCAAGCTTTGCTTATAAATTTAAACAATACTAATATGATATTCAAAAAA